>NZ_JAPYKP010000044.1:0-39596 GCF_037179725.1 Mesorhizobium sp. Cs1321R2N1
GCTCGGCCCTGACGCGGCCCGCCGACGCCTTCATCCAGCCTTCGTCGGCGAGTGCGGCGATGGCCGCGATCTGCGCCGCCGCATTGACGTTGAACGGTGTCTTGGCAGCGGAGATCACCCTTGCCAATTCGAGATCCGAACAGACGGCATAGCCCACGCGCAATCCCGCCAGGCCATAGGCCTTCGAAAATGTCCGCAGCACCACATGATCGATGCCGCTGTCGCGCAGGACCTCGATGCCGTCGGGCGCGCCGGGATCGGCAAACTCGAAATAGGCTTCGTCGAGGACAAGAAGCGTGCCTGGCTGCACGGCGCCGATCAGCCGTTGCAGGCTGGAATGGTCGAGGCCCGGCCCGACCGGGTTCCATGGCGAGGATATGAAAACGATCCGCGGCTCGGCGGCGATTGCCGTTTCGAGCGCGGCAAGATCGAACCCCATGTCCGGCGTCATCGCAATCTTGACGACATCAGCCCCCATCGCCAGCGGCTCTATCTCATGCAGGCCGAAGCTCGGCACTGTGGTAACGACAGAGGCGCCTGGTACCAGAACGGCGCGCGAGATGGCGGCGATCATCTCCTCGGAGCCGTTGCCGGCAACGATCAGGCCGGGATCGATCGCCAGCCTCTCGCCAAGCGCTGCGCGCAGCGCCGTGCAGGCCGGATCGGCATAGCGCCAAGGTTCGAACGATGAGGAGGCCAATGCGGCCATGACGGCGGGGGAGCAGCCATCCGGGTTCTCGTTGCTAGCCAGCCGGGCGATGTCTTGGCGGCCACTCAGCGCCCGCGCCATCGCGATGTTCATGCCGGCATTGTAGGGCGGCAAGGCAGCGATATGCGGATTGAGCGGCAGGCTCGACGCTGGTTTGACCGATTGTTCCAAATCCCGACTTCCGTTCTCCGCCCACACGCGGCACCACGATCTTCTCAAATATCCAGGACGACTGATCCGCAGGGCCTAGAGCAGCACAGCAGCACCTCGCCTGCCCCAAGCTCGTCCAGCGGTTCTTCGAAATAGGCCACGTCGCCCGAGACCAGCCGCGACTTGCATGTGCCGCAGATGCCGGACCGGCAGCTGAATTCCGGTTCCAGACCCTGATCCTCGGCAAAGTCGAGCAGCGATGCGGCGGAGCCATTCCAGATGGCCTTGAGTCCCGATTTTCGAAACTCCACGGTTGTTGCCTCGCCTGCCGGCGCGATCCCCGCCGTCTGCGCGACAACCGCAGGGATCGGTACGGCATCAGGCTCAAGCACCGTCGCCGGGCCGAAAAATTCGTAGGCGATGCGGTGCTTCGGCACGCCAAGCTCGCGCAACATGGCGTAGATCGCCTGCATGAACGGCGGCGGACCACAGAGGTAGAAATCGTAATCGTCTATCGGCAACAGGCGCTGTAGCACGGCCCGCGAAATCATGCCTTCGCTGTGGAAGTGTTGCTCGGCCTTGTCGCGTTCGGACGGGGATCGGTAGCAGTAGTGCGCGGTCAAGCCTGGCCGTGTCGCCACAAGGCCGGTCACCTCGTCGCGCAAGGCATGCACGTCGCCGTTTTCGCAGGCGTGAATGAACACGGCACAGCGGCACGGCATCGAAGCCAGCCTATGCAGCATCGAGACCATCGGCGTCAGCCCGACGCCGCCGCTGAGCAGCACGACTGGACGGCTGCTCGCCTTGTCGAGCACGAAATCGCCGCGCGGCCCTTCGGCCTGAAGTATGTCGCCGACTTGGATCCGGTCATGCAAGAAGCATGAGCTTATCCCGTCAGGCAGGCCAGGCGCTGCTGCTGCTTCCCGTTTCACGCTGATCCGGTAGCGGCCCTTGCTGGCCGGAGAACAGGAAACGCTGTAGTTGCGTAGCACATATCCCTTTTCGCCGGCCGCCTGCGGCACGGGTATCTTGAACACCAGGAACTGGCCCGGCTCGAAATCGCGCCAGTCCCGTGGATCGACCGGCTCCATATGGAACGAGGTGATGATGGCGCTTTCTCGCACCTTCGCAACCACCCTCAGGTCGCGAAATCCGCTTCTTGCGATGGTGTCGCGAGCGGTGAATGCGTTCATTCGGCGGCCGCCAATTGCTGGCTTTCACTGGCGATCAGCTTGGCCAGGTTGCGGCGAAAACGCAGCGGCCCGACATCAATCTTGAGATCGAGATTGGGTGTGCGCTTGTTGGCCATGCCTTTGTGCACGGCATTGAGCACGGTGCGGTCCTCGTCGAAAGCTCCGCGCACGGATGTGGCGAACTGGCGCGACACCTCCAGATCGTCGGGAGCGAAATTGCGCATCTGGAACCAGTAATATTTCGTCTGGTTCTCATCGACAGGCGTCATGAAGTTATAGCTGTCCATGAGGAACACGTCCTCGTGCAGCGGCTTGCCCTCGCCCCCGGTGCGGGCCGGCACGAAAATCGCCTTGATGATCGCGTTGGAGGGGTAGCGCACTTCGTAGTGCTGCTTGCGGTCGCAATTGCCGGAGAATTTGAGGAAGGGCGCATAGAACGGCGCCGGCGCGGCATCGATCACCCAGCGCCATACGGTCACGCCGTCCTCGCCGACAGTGGTTTCGAGCGGAGCGTCCTCCATGGCCTGGACACCGCCGAAGGAAGATTGATGGACCCACGACACATGTGATGGATCGAGCAGGTTGTCGGTCATGTAGAGATAGTTGCAATCCAGCGCCATCGACTCGCCGCGGTTGACGCCCCATGCCCGATCGCCCCAATGGTCGACCGCGAAAATCAGCGCGGGATCGGCCTTTGCCGCCTCACCCATCCATATCCAGAGAAGCCCGTAGCGCTCGGCAATCGGATAGGACCGGACGCACGCGACATGCGGTATCTTTTCCGCGCCCGGCACTCGCGTACAGGTTCCCGTGCTGTCAAAGGTCAGGCCGTGATAGCCGCATTCAACCGTGTCGCCCTTGATCCGGCCCATGGACAGCGGCAGCTTGCGATGCGGACAGGCGTCTTCGAGCGCCGCCACCACGCCGTCGGTACGGCGGTAGAGGACAATGTCCTCGCCAAGGATCCGGGTCGGAACCAGCTGGTCGGCGATCTCATGATCCCATGCGGCAACGTACCAGCAGTTTCGAAGAAACATGGCGTCCTCCCGAGCTTGTGAACGCCAAAACGAATATCTTGCGGGCCGGGGACGACATAGGGCTTGCATCTGCGTTCTATTTTAGAAAAGCTAAATCAAGCTGACCCCAGGATCGTTGCCCAAGTGAAGAAACCGCCCCCGCTGCGTGCGATACAGGCCTTCGAGGCCTTCGGCAGGCGCGGCAGCGTGACAGCCGCGGCAAATGAGCTCGGCGTCTCTGTCGGCGCGGTCAGCCAGCAGATCCGCAAGGCGGAAGATGCCCTGGAGGCCAGGCTGTTGGAACGGCGCGGCAGGAGTGTCGCCCTTACAGCGCTGGGGCGTGTCTATCACGCGGCGGTTTCCCTCGGATTCGATCAAATTCGCCAAGCCCAAGACGTCATCGAACGGGCGCGATCCGCAGACACGCTGACTATTTCCTGCCTGCCATCGCTGGCCAGCAAATGGATCGGCCCGCAATTGCTGGATTGGCAACTGGCGCACCCGGGCGCGACCGTACGCCTTGTCGGTGCGGAGACGGAACCCCGACTGGACACTGAAGGGGTCGACTTCCGCATTTCGTACGGCGACAAGTATCGCGATTTCAACCACTATGTTGAGCTGTTCACCGATTGGGTGGTGCCGGCCTGCTCGCCCTCGTTGCTGGCGAAACATCCGGTCCGCAAGCCCGCCGACATTCTCGATCTGCCGCTTCTCAGCATCGAATGGGCTCGCGACCACCGTTCGCCGCCAAGCTGGGCGGAATGGGCCGCAAGCATCGGAGCGTTGTACCGAAAGGCTTCAGGCGAAGTCGCCTTTTCCTTGTCGAGCGCCGCGATCGACGCAGCAACGAACGGAAGGGGCATTGTGCTGGCGCAGCTTTCGATGGCCGCCGAGGATATCGCGTCCGGCAGGCTCATCATACCTTTCAATCAACGGCTCAGATTATCCCAAGCCTATTTCCTCGCTTGGGACCGTGCGGCCCTGCAAAAGCCCTTCGGCCCGGAACTGCGTATATGGATTGTGTCGATTTCTAAGCGGATTGGCGCGGCTTTAGTGGCTAGCTGATGTCCTCAGTTGTTCATAGGATGCTCACTTCCCTTAGCTGGAACAGCGAATTCTGAATTGGCAGCTCTGTGAGCACGGGGAAAGGCGGTAGCGCTCTGGCGCTACCACCATAAACCACACCAACTTCGTCACCGATGACTACCTGCGCGCTTGCGTCTCGGTACGCCCGACTGTCCTATTCGCACGTCGGGACAGCCCCACTACAATCCAAGCCAACGACGGGCTTTCCCCATATCACCGCGTCCCTTTATTCGGGTTGAGATGCCTGTGGTTGGCGTTTCGCTTTGACTAACGCTGGCATGCCGCCAGTCCTGATCGAGGATCAACGCAATGAAGAGCGATGCTCTCTCCTACCCCCCGCGTGGCCTGTCGCGCGAAGAAGCGGCACGCTACGTTGGCGTTGGAATAACAAAATTCGACCAAATGGTCGCCGACAGACGTATGCTGAAGCCAAAGAAAATAGATAGTCGTGTAATCTGGGATCGCCTGAAACTGGGCGGCATTCGCCGATCTTCCTGATGACGAAAATATTGTCGATTTTCTCTTGCAAGGGAATCATCGTGGATAATGGTCTGGGTCCTCGATGGAACAGCGTCTGAAAGACAAATGTCCGGGCATATCATGCTATAAGGATCGGCATGGAACGACACGTTGGCGCTACCGCGCCAGCGGGCGCCTGGTGTCGCTGCCAGCCCCCAACGAGCAAGGCTTCAAGGAAGCCTATCAGGCTGCGGTCGAGGGCCGAAAAATTCGGCTCCAGTCGTGATGATGCCAGGGGACGCGTTGCCCGGAACCTTTGGATCGGCCGCACAGAGGCTGAAGGCTTCCGTGAAGTGGCTGGCCCATGATGAGAGCACGAAAAGCAAGAACGGCCGTCTGATCGAGGAGTTCTTGGAACTGCGGATCGTCCCCGACAACCCCTCACGTGGCGGGATGTTCCTGTAAAGAATCTTCGTCGAATCCATGTCGAAGAGCTTCTGGGACGCTTCATTGCAACGCCGCACAAAGCCAAGCATCTGCTGGTCGCGATACGCAAACTCGTGTATGTCGCGATGCGACAGGACTGGATCGAGATAGACCCTACCGCAGCCGTGGAATGGCGTCCCGCCTACTCCGGCTGGAAGGCTTGGCCGCACGAAGCCATGGAGAAGTTTGAGAAGAGGTGGCCGCTCGGGACTGCCGCGCGCACCTGCTATGGTCTCGCGCTTTGGCTCGGCAACCGCCGCGGCGATGTCGCTGGTTTGCGATGGGATCAGAGGGTCACCCGCAGGGTTATGTTCGACGGCGAAGAACGTCAGTTCGACGACTTTGACATCATTCAGGCAAAGAACAAGAAGAGGACCGGCGGCAAGCGGCTCTTCGTGCCGATTACACCCATGCTTGCCGAGATCCTCGATACCGCCGGTAAGCGCGGTGAAACCGTTTTGGTGACCGCTTATGGCGAGCCTTTCTCGGCCAATCCCTAACCGGGACAATGGCGCATTGGTGCAAGCTTGCCGGACTTCCGAAAGGCCTGACGCTGCACGGCTTGAGAAAGTCGCTTGGCGTTTATCTCGCCGAGGCAGAGGCCTCGACCAGGCAGCTTATGGATGTGCTGGGGCACGACGACATTGATCACGCGGAACTGTATTCGCGCGAGGCATCTCAGGTTCGCGTGGCGGTGCAGGGTATGGATCGGGTCGTACGGCTGGTGACGCGCAAGCCGCTACTTGGCGAACCTACCTATAAGCCATAAATAACGATAATGATGGGCCCGGGCACAGGATTTTCAAATAGAAAATCAAGGATTTAGCCGGCCGGTTCGCCACCCTTTGTCGGTCGAATGTTCTCGTATGGTCCGGCGAACCCAAGACCAACGGAAGGGATGAACTATCCTCTCGGAGGCAATACAGCTCGCGCGCGTTGAACGCCCCCCATTCTGAATGATTCCGGCAACGGCCCGTTAAGCTTGACGCGAGACTAAGCCACGCTCGGCGAGAAAATCCCGCCTCGCCGCGTCTCGCGCCAGCGCCTCAGCGATTCGCTTCACCAGCTCATCCTTGTGAGGGCCGGCCAAATCGAGGATGGTTTCCACCTCGACGCCATCGGCGAAGCATCGAACTTGGGGGGCTTTTTTCTTTCGGGCCATAGTGAGTCCACCGACTGCGTTTGGAATAAAAACGGCCTCGTACAAAGGCAATACGAAACCGAAAAAGGACGCCGCAGATACCTAAGGCATTCGCATACGCCTGTCACGAATCTCCGCTGCCCTGCCGCTGCTCATTCAGCCTTTCCGGCAATCGTCGGCACCCATCTAATCCCTGAGCAAACCCTCCTGTTGGCACGCCACTGCACGCCTTCGCCGCACGCGTTTGTCGCAGATATTCCGGCGTCGAGATGGATGGTAGATTCCTAATCTGTAGGTCACAGGTTCGATTCCTGTCGGGATCACCAACGTTTTCAGGAGCTTAGCAAATTGACGCCGTACTTTTTTGCGAATTAGTACGGCAATTAGTACGGTGTTTTTGAAGGCCAATCCGCAGGGCTGATATTCGAGCGATGTCGCACTGTGTGGTTGCGGGGAAAGGATTTTGCCTTTCTGTCCCCGCGGCGTCGGCTATGCCTCCTTGCAGGCCCCTCAGTTCAAATCAGCCTGCCACCATAGAAGCCACGCCCGATGTGAAGGTCAAAGATTTGTCTTCAATCGTGATCTGGCTAACATGACGGTCGCCTCAAGCAGAACCCGCGCGCCACAGATTGCATCGGCGGGCTCGACAAATTCCGATTCGTTGTGACTCAGCCCGTCGCGGCACGGCACGAAGATCATCGCGGCCGGAGCCACGCGGGCAAGAAACAGCGCGTCATGAAAGGCGCCCGAAATCATCTGCTTGTGCCGCAGATCGAGACGACGGGCGGCTTCCTCGATGGTCTCGATCATCTCAGGCGAAAAGGCTGCGCCGGGCATATCGAATGACAGGCTAATGGTTGCCATGCAATTCTGGGCCTTGGCCTCGGCCGCGCAGACCCGGCGCAGCTCGGCCTCCATGGCATCGAGCCGCTCGGGCCGCGGATGCCTGAGGTCGACGGTGAAGGTCACGGTCTGCGGGATGGCGTTGATCGATCCCGGTTTTGCAGCGATCCGCCCAACCGTCAGCCGCGCGCTGGTGTCGTGAGGCATGATCGTCGCCTGAAGGCTGTGCATGGCGGCAACGGCAGCGACCATCGGATCTCTGCGATAGGCAAGGCCGGTGGTGCCGGCGTGGCCCGCGGACCCTTGAATGGACACTTCCAGCCAGCGCGTGCCCTGGACCGCGGTGACGACGCCGATCGACGTCCGCTCCTTTTCCAGGGACGGCCCCTGTTCGATGTGAAGCTCGATATAGCCTGATATCGGCATGCCGATCGGACGAAGTTTTGCCTCGGGCAAGGCAGCAATCGTCGCTTCGATCTCCTCCGACAGCGGCGCGCCGTCGCTGCCGATGATGGAATTCCAGGCGGAGATATCCGCGCCGGTGAACGCCATAGAACCCATGACGCCCGGCGCGAAGCGGCTGCCTTCTTCATTGGACCAGGCGACGACCTCGATCGACATCAGTGTTTGCGCTCTCGCATCCTCCAGAGCCTCCAGAGCCTCGAAGGCTGAAAGTGTGCCGAGCGCACCATCGAAGCGACCGCCGGTCGGCTGGCTGTCCAGGTGGCTGCCGATCAGCAGCGGCGGCTGAGCGGCATCCAAGCCCCAGCGGCGGATGAAGAGGTTCGCCATGCCGTCCTGAAAGACCTGGAAGCCACGTCCCAGCGCCAGCTCCGCCAGCAGACGCCGCGCGGCACGATCCTCGACGCTGAAGGCCTGCCGGTTGACGCCCCCGGCGGGCGTCGAGCCGATCCGAGCGAACGCGTCGAGCCGTCCGAGCAGTCTTTCGCCATCGATCTTCGGCACCAAGGTCACCGCTTGATGCCGCCGATAAAGGCCTTCACACGCTGCGGATCGACATCGTTCCACCAGACGCCGTCGTGCTTCAGCGAGCTGGCGACGATAACGCCGTCGACGATATCGAGAATGTCGTTGGCGTTGTCTGGCGTCACGCCGCTGCCGACCAGCGTCGGCAGACCGGCCGCGTCCTTGATCATGCGGATATAGCCGAGGTCGGCGGCGTGGCCGGTACGCTGGCCGGTGGCGATCACCGCATCGGCGTCGAAGAAGACGAGGTCCTTAACCTGCTCCTCGACCGGCCGATCGCCGACGATGGCATGGGCGCCATGTTTGACATGGGCATCGGCAAAGATGCGGATGCCGTTGGCTCGCAGCCTGGCGCGGAAGCGCAGGGCGCGCGCCGCCTCGCCCTCGATGAAGCCTTCATTGGCGACATAGGCGTTGGCCCATTGGTTGACACGCACGAAGGAGGCGGCGGCGGCGCTGGCAACCGACAGGGCGGGAATCGAGGCATTGGCGAGCACATTGATGCCGATCGGCCGACCAAGCTCACGGCGAATGCGGTCGGAGACGACGGACATATAGGCGGAGGTTTCGGGCCCAATGTCGTCGGGTTTGGCGAATGGCACGTCGCCGTGGTTTTCGACGATGACCCCGTCGCAGCCGCCATGCAAGTAGGCCTTGGCGTCGTCGAGGCCGCGCTGATAGATCGTCTCGACCGCGTCGCCCTCGTAGCGGGGCGTGCCCGGCAGCGGAGCAAGATGGACGACGCCGATCACCACTTTGCTTCTTCCGAAGATCGAGCGCAGCGCATCGTTCGCGACCTGTTTGGAACCGATGGCCTTGGGTGTTTTTGTCATACGTTTTCCGCTTCCGTCGTTTCCATGAGAGCCTTCATCTCGCGCCTGTCAGGGCAGGATTCGAGCGTGCCGGCTCGTCCGACCGAGATGCCGGCGGCGCGCACGGCGATCCTCGCCGCCCCGGCGAGATCGATACCAACCGCGATGCAGCCTGCCAGGCAGCCGCAAAAAACGTCGCCCGCACCGCTGGTGTCCGACACAGCCACTATGGGAGCAGCGATCCTCTCGATCCGCCCTCTGCCGTCCGCCACCAGCCAGCCTTGCGCGCCAAGCGTGACGATCGCGGCGGCAGCGCCTTGACCAATCAATGCGCGGGCAGCGGCGGCAGGATCGTTGGCTCCGGTCAGTTGCGCGGCCTCGCCAGCATTGGCGACAACTAGGCCGACGGCGCTCAAATCTGGGAGATCGCCGATCGCCAGCGGGCTCGGATTGAGGATCGTCATGGCGCCTGCCCCGCGCGCGGCGTGCAGGCAGGCCGACGTCACCTCGGCGCGGAGATTGCCCTGCATCACAAGGAAGTCGCCGCGCTCGATTGAGGATGCGAAATCTCTGTCGGCCAGCGGATCGAAGGCGGCGGCGCAACTGGCGCCGGTGACGATGACGTTCTCGCCTTGCGTGTCGACCATGATGGTCGAACGGTCGCTGGGTAGCGGCAAGGTCGTCAGGTGGCTGACGTCGAGTTCGCGCCTCAGCCGCTCGCTTATCCATGCCGCTGCGGCATCGTTGCCGATCGCCGCATCGAAGCGCACATCGGCTCCGGTCCGCGCGGCAGCGACAGCCTGGTTCGCGCCCTTGCCACCAAGGCTGTCGGCATATTCGAATGCGTTCAGCGTCTCGCCCGGACGTGGAAACCGGTCCAGCCGAAACGTCGTATCGACGCAGACATTGCCGATGACGTGGACGCGCATCGCTAGTCCCTGGACGTCGCCCAGGCGAGCATCTGCTCGAACAGTGTCTTGTAGCCGCTCCACGCGATGAAGCCCGGCGGCAGCCAGTGCGGGCCGACGTCAGAGGTCCAGGCGACGGTGCGGCCCTTGCCATAGGAGCCGGTGACAAGCAGCGGCAACGAGCCGTAGTCGGAAGACACGGTGGCGAGCACCTCAGTGCCGTCCTTGACGGTAACCTCGTTAAAGCCGAGCAGGATCGGCCAGTCCTTGCCCAAGCCCCTGAGGATCGGATGGTTTTGCGGACCGACGACGACCGGCGCGTAGCCTTCAGGGACCTCGACGCGATCGTCGACCGGCAGGCAGGTGACCGGCAGCACCTCCTCGACCGGCGTCTTGTGATAGCGCGCGCCGCCATTGATGCCCTGGAAGCTGTAATAACCGCCGAACATCAGCAGGCCGCCGCCATTGCCGACATAATCGCGCAACAGGCGCAGCCGGTTCGGTGTCGGTTTGGAATGGACCCAGGTGTCGGGGTGAAGCAAGAGCGTGTTGGCGCCGATGTCGGAAAGCACGACCGCGTCATAGGCGCAAAGCGCTTCGATGGTCTGGGGGAAATTCCGCTGCGCTTCATGCGCCGGCATGAAGCTGACGTCGAAGACACTGTCCTTCAGCGCAGCCAGCAGCTCGTCTGCACCCGTATGGTAGGTCACGGTCGGAAATTGGTCGAAGCCTTTGATGTGGGTCGCGGTCGAGACCCAGGATTCGCCTGCGAGAAGAACCTTCTTCCTGGACATTTTGACTCCCTATGTCGAGTTGGTCCGCAGCCTAGAGGCCGGCGGCGAACACCGTCTTTGGATTGTCGACCAGCATCTTGTCGATCGCTGACTGCTCGACGCCGTAGCGCTTCAGCCGCGGCACAAAATGCTTGAGGATGAAGCCGTAACCGAAGCCGCCGAAACGCGTCAGCATGATCTTCAAAAAGACGTCCTGCGACAGCAGGATGCGATCGACCAGCCCCATGTCGATCAATGCGCGGATCGCCTGCGCGTTCTGCTCGTCGGAAGGCGATTGCGCGTCCTGGTCGGCATAGTAGAAATCCATGCCGATCATGTCGTATTCCAGGAAGGCACCGCGCTCGGCGAGGCTTTTCTGATAGGCAAGATCGTTGTGGCTCGGGTTCATGTGGCACAGCACCGTGTGCCTCAGATCGGCGCCTTCCGCCTCGACCACGTCGAGAACCTCATGCGCCAGCCGCTCCCAGCCGGGCAGATGGATGGTCAGCGGCACGCCAGTGATCTTCGCGGCGCGGGCCGATGCCCGCAGCGACTTTCGCTCTTCGTCGGTAAAATCTTTGCTGACGCCGACCTCGCCGATGATGCCGGCCATGATTTCGGGCTGCGTTGCTCCGCCGCCAACGTCATTGACCAGGAATTCGGTGACGTCGTCGACGTCCATCGCCTCCAGCCAGTCGGGATGGGTGTGCTGAAGATAGAAACCTGTCCCCATGACGATGCGCAGTTCTGAGGAGCGGGCAATGCGCGCCAGTTTCACTGGGTCGCGGCCGATGCCGATATTGGTTGCATCGACCACGGTGTGGCCGCCGAGCGCGCGGTATTTCGCCAGTTCCGAAAGCGCCAGATCGCTGTCGTCGAGCGAGACATTGTCGCGGTTCATGTACGGATTCATCCGTAGCTCGCCGATGATCTCGATGCTGACCGGCTGCTCGGCGATCTTCTTGTCGTCGGGATGGCAGGGGCATTTCCAGGACGTCGCGCCGTCGAGCAGGATATGCTCGTGCATAAGCGTCACGCCCATGTCGGCGATCGAGATCGGCCCGGTGACGGTCATGACCGTACCTGAGCGAACGCCAATCGGCGCCCGCTCCCTTGGCTTGTCGTCGAACAGATGATCCATGTCAGCGGCCCCGCGCCGCGCCCTTGAACAGGCGAAAGTTGATCCAGATTGCCACAAGGATGATCGAGCCGGTGACGATCGGCGTGAGGAAGGGCGACATATGCGCTAGGATCAGCCCATTGCCGATCACGGCGACGGTCAAGGCGCCGAGCACGGTGCCGATGATGGTGCCGCGCCCGCCGAACAGACTGGTGCCGCCAAGCACCACCGCGGCGATGACGTCGAGCTCGAAACCCTGGCCGGAATTCGACGAGCCGGAACCGAGCCGCGCCGCCAGGATGATCCCGGCCGACGCAGCCGCCATGCCCGACAGTATGTAGACAAAGAGCGTCACGAAGCGCGTGTCGACGCCGGCACGGCGCACCGCCTCGGCATTGGCGCCGATGCCGGTGACGTAGCGGCCGAACGGCGTCTGGTTGAAGGCAAGATAAGTGACGACCAGGACCACGAGGGCAAGCAGTGCCGGCACCGGAACGCCGAGGAACCAGGCCCTCCCGATGTTGACAAAAAAGCTGGTCGGCTCGACCGGGATCGAATAGCCGCCGGTGATTAAAAGTGCCACGCCGCGGATGACGGACAAGCCGGCCAGCGTAACAATGAAAGCGGGTATGCGCTCATAGGCGACGAAGAAGCCTTGCAAGGCTCCGAGCGCTGCGCCGAGCGCAAGCAAGGCGATGATGACGAGCGGCCATGGCAGTCCGGCCTGAAGCAGAGCCGCCGACAAGGTCGCCGTCAGCGCCAGCACCGAACCGACCGACAGATCGATGCCGCCCGTGGTGATGACAAAGGTCATCGTCGCCGCGACGATCAGCAGGGGCGCCGACTGGCGAACGATGTTGAGCAGGTTGGGCGCCGTCAAGAAGGAGCCGGTGACAAGCGAGAAGATGATGCAGACGACGAGGAAAAACAGCGCGATAGACACGACACTGCCATTGGCCATCGCCACGTCCTTCCACGTGCTGTTTCGAGCACGCTTGGGCGTTGTGGTGCCGACTTGTGCCGAGGATGAGGTGACGTTCATGGTTGCGCTGCCTCTTCGCGGCTGGCACGCGCCGAGCGCGCACTGAACTTGCGGCCGACGATCAGGTTGACGACCTCCTCGATGCTGGTCTCGCCGATGTTGCGTTCGGCGACATTGCGGCCCTCATACATGACCTGGATGCGGTCGCAGACCAGGAACAGGTCCTGCAGGCGGTGGGTGATCAGGATGACACTGACGCCGCGAGCGCTGACAGCGCGGATGAGTTCCAGCACCGCCTCGACTTCCGCCACCGCAAGTGCGGCCGTCGGCTCGTCCATGATCAGCACCGAAGGATCGAAGGAGGCGGCGCGGCCGATGGCGATCGACTGGCGCTGGCCGCCCGACAGGTTCTCGACCTTGAGCCTAGTGTCTGCAATGACGATGCCGAGCCGATCGAGCATGTCGCGCGTCTCGTCGTGCATGCGCTTGCTGTCGAGAAAGGGGACGCCGAGAACGTGGCGACGCGGCTCACGACCAAGGAACAGATTGCCCGCCACATCGACCGTGTCGCACAGCGAAAGGTCCTGATAGACCATCTCCACCCTTGCCGCGCGCGCATCGGCCGGCGAGGCAAAGGACACGGCCTTGCCATCGATCTCGACCGTGCCGGAATCCGGGATGACCGCGCCAGACAGCACCTTGCTCAAGGTGGATTTGCCAGCGCCATTGTCGCCGACCAGGCCGAGCACTTCTCCGCGTTTCAGCGACAGCGTGACATTGTCCAGCGTCTGGATGGGGCCGTATCGTTTGGAAATGCCGGTCATCCGGACGCGGTAGGTTTCGCCGTCGCTCATCGCGGTTCCAGTTCGTTCTTGGCCGACATGTTCAAAAGATCGGTCGCCGGGCCACGCAACATGGCGCAGCCCGACGGTCCTGGGAGATATTACTTGAACATACCCTTGAACTGACCAACATTGTCCTTGGTCACGATGGTGATCGGAACATTGATGATCGGGTCGATCTTCTCACCCTTCTTGAGTTTGACGAAGGCATCGATGGCAGCCTTGCCTTCGCCAGCCGGATCCTGCTGGACAACAGCTACCACCCAGCCCTCTTCGAGACCCTGCACCGCCGACTTGGTCAGGTCCCAGCCGAACACCTTGACGTCGCCGGTACGGCCCTGGCTGGTGACGGCCGAAACTGCGCCGAGCAGCGCCGGCTCGCCTGTGGCGTAGAGCGTCGTCATGTCGGCATTGGCGGTCATGAGATTTTCGGAAGCCGACAGCGCCACGTCCTGCACGTTCTGGCCGTCGACCGTGTCGAGGAAGGTGACCTTTTGACCGCTCTCCGTGACCGCTTTCTTGAAGCCGTCGAGTCGCTGGTTCTGGATGAACGAATTGAGCGCGCCGACCACGCCGATCTTGGCAGTGCCGTTGAGCTTGGTCTTGACGTAGTCGGCGTAGAACTTGCCAATGTCCTCGCCGGCCTTGGTGTTGTCGACGCCGACGAAGGCGACGTTGTCGCCATTGGGGATCTGAGCGTCGATGGCGATTACCGGAATGCCGGCTGCCTTTGCCGCGGTGATCGCGGGCTTCACGCCATTGACGTCGATGGCGACCAGAATGATGCCGTCGACCTTCTGGGTGATGTAGTTCTCGATCGCGTCGTTCTGCGCGGTCGGAACATTGTTGGCGTTGAAGATGACGAGATCGACGCCAGCGGCCTTGGCCGCGGCCGTGGCGCCCTCATTGATCTGATTGAAGAACAAAGCCTGCTGGTTGATGGTGACGAGCGCATAGGTCTCGGCCATGGCGGTGGCAGAGCCGAGGGCGAAGGTCATGGCAACGGCTGCCACGCAGCCTGAAAGGATCTTGGTAAGACGCATTCCGGTTCCCCTTGGTTTAGCGAAACGGCCCTTGATCGGGCTCACCTGGCGCCTGAGCGCTCAACCATAATTCAAGGTACTTGATTGCTTGTCAAGCGACTTGAATTAGCGTCATCGAAAGGAACTGGCTCACGCACCGCATCAGAATGTCGCCGGCGTGTTCACCCAGAAGATGCTGGCGCGTTCGTCGCCGACATTGCGATACCAGTGAGGCAGTTCGGAATTGAACACGTAGGAATCGCCGGCAGTTAGGCGAAACGTCTTCTCACCCACCATCAGTTCAATCGAGCCTTCGAGCACATAGCCGACTTCCTCGCCGGCGTGCTGGATCGGGCCGGCGCTTTCGCCGCCGGCCTCGATATGATGGATGTTGCACTGGAGTAAATGGCCCGGCGAATAGGGAATGACGCGCTCGAGCGAAATGCCCTCGCCGCGCCGCAGCGGATCGAGCGCGATCAACGGTCGCGTTCCGGCCCTGAAGACGATGCCCTCCTCGCCGTCGGACTCCTCGAACATCCAGCCGATGTTAGTGCCAAGCACCTCGACAAGGCGGTGGAGCATTGGGAGCGACGGCGAGACCTTGCCGTTCTCTACCTTCGAAAGCAGGCTTTCCGAGCAGTTTGCGGCGTCGGCAAGTGCCCTCAAGGTCAGACCGCGCGTCTGGCGGGCAAGCTTCAGCCGCGTGCCGAGGCGCAGATGGTTCGTGGCCGTCTGGCGTTCCTCACCACTCTTGTTTTTAGCGATATCAATCTTATTCATGGATGAGATGCACATATCTCTGCTGAATCCGTTCAAACGGTAGGACTGATCATAAGGCTTGTCCATCCTGGGTAAAATGGGCCCAGGATCTGCGGAAGACCGTGCCGCGCAAGCCGTATGGCCGCACTCAGCCTTCGTCGCGGGCAACGCTAACACACAATTCCGGCATCTCCAGGCCGGGATCGCTGTCCACAAGACCTACCAGCTTTGAGACGCCGCCGGACCAGCGTTCGACTCGCGAAGAGTTGAGCCCGGGATCAGTAGCATTTCACGCTGGTTTCACGGCACTTATGGAATAAGGTCAGGGATGGGGAGAACAGGCATGAACGTTCATCGCGGCTTGAACTGGCTGTTGAGGCCGGCTAATCACAACGACGGCGATTGCGCGCCCTTCCAACGCAAAAACCGCCCCGGTTAAACCGGGACGGTTATTGATTTATGATAAAATTCGTTGCGGGGACCCGCAACCCGTTTTGTCATAACATCGTCAGACTTTTTGGTCAGTTTTGGCGAGTTCGAGGATGCCGAACAACTCGCCGCGCAGCTCGGCATGCACCTCGCCGCGCTTGACGCCGGCGTAAGCACGATCTCTCCAATGAACAAGCGCAGCTCCTCGGCGGCCGGACGTGCGTCATCGTGATCGGCGAGCGCTTGCGTGAGTTGCACGACCCGCTTGCGGTAGAGAGTGGCGATGTTGGGATGCAGGTCGGGCACGTCACTGGGCGCCGCCGCTAGCCGCGCGGTGACTCCAGGTCTTCCATTCTCGATTTCATCGAAGGTTGCCACAGGCCATCCTCGATCGCGCCCTGATGCCGGCGATGGCGCGCTCGAATCTCGTCGAGGGCTTTGCGGTCCTGTTCGCCTGGAATGATCGTTCCATTCACGAGTTATCTCTCGGGATGGACCTCAGAGAGAATCTTGCTCTTAATTTGCGGCAAGCCAGAAACAGGCGGCACATGACTCAAGAGGAATTGGCAGGGCGCTCCGGTCTGAGCGCCCGCTACATCGCTGCCATTGAACGCGCTGATGTTTCGGCAAGTGTCACGGTTCTTGGGCGCATCGCCGACGCGCTAGGAATGGAGCCGGAAGCACTCATTCGCAAAGCGCGACAGACTCATACTTTCGATTTGCGATCGCGAAGATAGCTCCGGAAAATGCCTCGGAATTCGCCAAACTCTTCAAACCCTAGCGCACGCACAAAACGGGAGACGGTCGATTGGCTCGCGCCGACTGAGGCGGCGATTTGGCGAGAGGTTCCAAAGGCTATTTCCTCCGGATTCGCCAGAGCGTAGCGGCCAATTTTCTCGAATTGCCCAGGTAAGACGATCCGTCGCGCTGCGATGTCCTCCTTCAACGCCCACAGGTCGCTGGGCGGACCGTACCCTTGAGATGCGACGAATGTGGTTCCTACATGATGCATCGCGTTTCTCCTTAGCCAGCGCGCTGCGGCTTGGCGGCAGCAAGCCAGTTTGCAACCCCGTCTACGAGTTCATTGGGAGCCACCGGCGGAAGCCGTCGAGGATCCGCGCCGACTATCCCCCACAGAGGTGATTTCGGGTCGAACCGGTCCAGTCCGCCTTCGTCGCCGGATGACAGGCGCTCGCGGTCAACTGTCTCGGGCATTAGACCCGATAGCAGCGTGGTCTCAAACAGGCCGGCATGATCCGGTTCGAAGTTCTCAATACGAGCCCGATTGACCGCTAGCGGTATGACCTTCGGACCCTTGCCGATGGCATTCCAATCGGATGCTATTCCATCGATCATCGCTAGCTGCTCGTTCGCGAAGTGACCCGAGAACAAGACCACGGTGCCCACGCCCAATTGATTCAACCGGTGAAGTGTATGGAGCAACAATGGCCGGATCGCCGTTTCATCAGGCATCATGACAGTCCAGGGGAAACCCGCGTGGTCGCCGCCAGTGCCGTAATAGAGCGGGGGCCACACCAGCCCGCCGGTTTTGTCGGCGGCTCGAAGGCAGAGACCATGGGCCGTCAAGGCATCGAGACCAACGGGGAGATGATGGCAGTGCCACTCGATGGTGCCGAGCGGCAGATAGATCAGCGAACGCTCCGACAGCGCTTCAGCGATCTGGTGCGGCCTGAGCCGCTCGATCTGACGTGTCATCGGTAGAAATTCCTTACCCAGGCGTGTTTCGGCATCAATTCCATCAGTTCTGCCGGAAAGGCCGCCCCGTCGGAGTAGCGCACATTCATGTCGACCTCGGCCGGGCTCTTCATGCCGGGAATGAGCACGCCGATGGCATCGTGAGCCAGCACGTATCGCATCGCAGCTTCGGCGAGGTGCGCGTAGAACGGCGCCACATCGGCCTTCAGTGAAGCGACACGCCCGAGCGTTTCCGCAAATCGTTCGCCTCGGAACATCTGGTGCGGCTGTGAGTCCGGCTCGAATGTGGCGTAAGTGTTTTCCCGCCAGGTCCCGACGAGCGATCCGGAATCCAGTGGCACGCGCGCGATGATTGCGGTGCCGCTGGCTTTCGCAGCGGGCAGCAGCGCGTCACGCAGCGGTTGCTCGAACATATTGAAGATGACTTGCTCGGAGGAGACCAGCCCGAGCCTTGCCAGCGCAATGCCTTCCTCAGGATGGTTGTCGCGCAGCGATATGCCAATCTGGTCGATCTTGCCTTCGACGCGCAAATCGTTGAGCGTCTCGAGCCAATCCAGTTCGCGGTGGCCCATCGGCCCCCAGCTATGCAACTGGAACAGGTCCAGCCGTTCGACGCCCAGCCGGCGAATCGAGGCCTCGACATTGGCGCGCAAATGCCACTCCGGAAAGCGCCCTCTGACCTGCGGCGCGGGATCATCGGGATTTGGCCAGACGGTCGGCTGCGCCTTGGTGGCGACATAGATCTTGCCGCCCTTCCACTGACGCATCGCTTCGCCGATGACGGACTCGGAATGGCCCGCGCCGTAGAGTTCGGCCGTGTCGACGAAGTTGATGCCGCGCTCGAAGGCGTGAAGGAGCGTGCGGATCGAGGCAGCGTCGTCGACCTTGCCCCAGGTTCCGCCGATCTGCCAGGCGCCGAAACCTATTTCGGATACGCTCCAGCCGGTTCTGCCGAACTGACGATACCGCACGTCTTTCCTCCATTCCTCCAACCACGGATAGGGGCGTAGCGGCGGTTCCGACAGCTTCGAGCTGATCGGTTTCAATCACTCCGGCGGATGTTCCGGGAGATTTTGAGGCCCGTAGAGCACGATCGGCACAGTCGAAATATAGGGAGGCACTACACGGGTCGCCTCTTCGAAGCCGAAATGGTTCATCAGCACATCGAGCGCGAACTGGGCCTGCAATTCCGGGCTTTGATCGATCGCCAGCGTCATCAGCCCTGCCTTCAGATAAGCGTGGGTGTAGGATGTCAGCTCGTGCCCGATGAAGATTGGCCGGCGCGGCAACAGCTGCGCCCTCAATGCCGCCACGACGCCTCGATTTCCCGCGCCGACATTGTAGACGGCAACTGTTTCAGGGTGCTGACGAAACGCCTCCTTGAGGCGAATCTCCGATCGGACCGGGTCGTCGCTGCCTTCGACGACCTGCGCAAGGGAGAGATGCGGCGCGCCATCGGCCAATTGATCTTTCAGGCCGCGAACGCGTTCGAAATGGGACTGGAAGCCAAGGTGGTTGCAAAGCACGACGACCTTGCCTGGCGTAGACATGAGACCGAGAAAATACCCTGCCGACCGGCCGGCCTTGTAATGATCGGTGCCGGCGTAGGACAGTCGGTCCGATCCCGGCAAATCCGAGATCATCGTGACCACGGGCCTGTGTTCTTTCGCGAGGTCGGCGACCGCGGCTTGGATCAGCGGATGGTCCTGCGCGTAGACGATGACCGCGTCATAAGAGCCTCGCTTCAATGCGGCAGCGACCGTGGCCGGTTCCTCGTCTTTCAGGAATGTCCGGTGAATTGTGATGCGGTGCTGCATACGGGGCGCCAGGCGCCGAAACTCAAATCCCATGCGATGGATAAGCGGCAATTCTGGCCGGGCCAAAATGACGTTCAGCCGCACAATTGAACGATGGGGCGACGGCAGTATTCTCTTCAGTCCGAGTTCGCGCGCTGCTTTGAGGACCCGCCGGCTTACGTCCTCGCTCACATTGCCGCGTTCGTTGATGACGCGATCAACCGTGGCACTGCCCACGCCAGCGCGAGCTGCGACATCCGACAAGGTGATGCGGCTGGTCATTTCTCCACACTAATTCCGGTCGCGGCAGTCCGAGCAAAGCACCTGATTGAATCCCATCACAACAGTCCGGAACTTTCAAATCAGTTTCGCTATGATTCCTGAACCGGGCGAAGAGGAACGCCTTGAGGGAGGAAGCTGGTAGCGGGGAAGGACCCGCGAATTCCCGAAACAAAGAAGCGACGCGCACGACGCGTCCGACACTACGGATCAACGTCAGTCATCGTTTTTGCCAGTCACCGGATCGGAGGATCCGGCGAACGGTTCGGTGTTGCCTGACCGGCCGTTTCGGCGGAGGAAGAAAATGGACGACCTCAAATACGGCATGCGAAACAAGCGCGGCGACTTTATGCCCGGCGAGAAGCTTGAAGGCGCGCCCGTTTTCGTCTGGCCGCCGCGGCCTCTCAAATTCCTGCGCTGGCTTCCCGGATATTTCTTCCCCTGGAATGCGGTGTTCTTCGCGCTTGGCCTTGCCCTTTGGACCTGGGCGACGCCGGCGAAGGAGACGTTGGCGATACTCGACTGGCGGTGGATCGCTTATCTCTGGCTACGGAACTCGGCCATCGTCTTCGTGCTCTTCGGGGGCGTTGAATTGAGGCTCTACGTCCAGCGGTCTCAGGGCAATCGCTTCAAGTTCAATGGGCTTTTCCCGGCTGACAAGAAGTCCGACGTTTTCATGTTCGGCAGCCAGAACATCGACAACATGATACGCACCTTCGGAAGCGGTGTTCCGATCTGGACGGCCTACGAGGTGCTGATGCTGCATCTGTGGGCCATCGGCTGGGGCTGGGGTCCTTGGACGACGTTCGCAGAGCATCCCTGGGCGCTCGTCGCGCTCGGTCTCGCGATTCCGATGATCCATGAGGCTCATTTCTTCTGCATCCATTGGCTGATCCATCGGGCGCCGCTCTACAAATGGGTTCATTCGGTCCACCACAACTCGGTCAACCCTTCTCCGTGGTCGTCGCTGTCGATGCACCCGGTCGAGCATCTGCTCTATTGGTCGGACGTTCTTATTCACCTCGTCCTGCCCTCGCACCCTTTGTTGGTGCTTTATCACCTTCAGGTGACGGGGACGGGCGCGGTCGTCGGACACATAGGCTTTGACAGGATCGAGATTGGCAACGAGCGGGGAATGGGGACCCATGCCTATGCTCACTACCTGCACCACAAATATTTCGAGGTGAACTACTCGGACGGTGTCATGCCCTTCGACCGGTGGTTCGGCACTTGGCATGATGGTTCCAAGGAAGGCGACGCCCTCATGCAAGCCCGCTTCGAGCGCAAGCGAGCCAGGCTGAATGCATCTCCCCCCAAGAGCACCCAGTAACTCGAATACCGGACGCATCCCGCAAGGGGGCGGCCGTGACCGGCGCAATCCACGCCAGAACCACAGCAACCAGGAGACCCCGTCGAGGGACGGACAACAGGAGGAGAAGACCGATGAAACTGAAGACTCTTGCGAAGGTGATGGCCACCACCGCAACGCTCGCGCTCGCCACGAACGCCAACGCGGCGGACATCGCGGTGATCGCTGGTTCGGCTCAGGACGCTTTCTTCAACATCGTAAAGAAGGGCGTCGACGATGCAGCGCTTGTCGTGCAGGCCAATGGCGGAAAGGTCACCTACCTGACGGTGCCGAACTATGACAATTTCGGCCCCGATCTCGTTGGCTTGATCAACACAGCCATCAGCCAGAACGTGCAGGGCATCGCCATCCCGATCTGGGTGCCGGACGCGCAGGTTCCTGCGCTGCAGGAGGCGGCCAAGAAGGGCATCAAGATCATGATGTATAACTCTGGGGGCGAAAATCGGGAGAAGGTCAGCGGCATCAACTATTTCGGCTCGGAGGAGAAAACCGCTGGCGTCGCCGGCGGCGCATACATGGCCAAGCACGGCGCGAAGAAAATCATGTGTGTCATCCATGTGCCCGGCGCCGTAAACCTCGAAACACGGTGCAACGGCGTCGAAGAAGGCGCCAAGGCGAATGGAGCGACGGTCGTAAAGCTGCCGCTGCCGGCGAACCTCGACGCGAACGCCGCCGGCACCGCCGAGGCGATCAAGGCAGAGCTGCTGAAAGATCCGACCGTCGATGCGGTGATCACGCTTGGTTCACCGGTGGCCGACGCGGCTGCGCTGGCAATCCAGCAGGCCGGTGTAGGCGACAAGGTGAAGCTCGGCACCTTCGATATGAGTGCAGCGGTCCTTGGGCGTATCAAGGACGGCAGCCAGGCTATGGCAATCGATCAGCAGCCCTATGCACAGTCCTTCCTCGCGACGACCATGCTGGCGGCAAATATCGATTTCGGCATCGAGCTGCCGACTGTTCCGGTCCTGACCGGCCCTGCGATCGTCGATTCCTCGAACGTCGAGGCCGCCCTGGGAGGTGTCGGCAAGGGCGCTCGCTGATCCTTGATTGAATATTTGGCCAGCCCGCGAGGAGGGCTGGCCACCAACGAAAATAATCAACTGGGAGAACTCGGGAGGATCCAAATGGAAAAGCTATCGATCGAAAATCTGCTAAGGCGACCCGAGATGGGGGCCTTCCTGGGGATGGTCTTCGTGGCCGTGTTCTTCACCATCTTCGGAGGCGTTCTGTTCATCTCGCCGCAGGGCGCGGCAAGCTGGCTGAATGTCGCCGCGAACCTCGGCATTATCGCGATCCCAATCGGCTTCCTGATGATCGCCGGCGAGCTCGATATTTCGATCGGCGCGATGGTTCCCGCCGCGTCGATGTGCATCGGCATTCTTTGTGGCCACTACGGCCTGCCGACGGCGCTCGGCATTGTTATCACTTTGGGGTTCGGCGTCCTGATCGGCCTGATCAATGGCATCATCGTCATTCGCACGGCCGTTCCGTCGCTGATCGTGACCATGGGCACGCTCTTCGCAGTTACCGGGTTGGTGCTGTTTCTCTCCATCGTCCTGACGAACACGACCTCGGTCACGATGACCGCGGCACCGTGGGCGAAAGTGATCTTCGGCAGCTTCGTCAACCACACCTTCCAAGTCATCGTTTTCTGGTGGCTCGGATTGACCGCGCTTTACTTCTGGTTCCTCCACCTTTCCCCTTGGGGCAACTGGCTGTTCGGGCTCGGCGGCGACAAGGTCTCGGCCCGCAACGCCGGCATCCCGACGGACAAGCTGACCGTCGCCCTGTTCGTTTTGTCCTCGGTCAGCGCGGCTTTCGTCGGCATGTGCCAGACGATCCTATTCAATTCGGCCCAGGTTTCGGCGGGGCAGAGCTACATATTCAATTCGATCATCTCGGTTGTCGTGGGCGGAGTGCTGTTGACAGGGGGATTCGGCTCGGTGATCGGCATCTTCTTTGGCACGATCACTTTCGCGATCGTCAACCAGGGCATCTATTTCACGTCGTTCGACCGCAACCTTTCCAGCCTGATCATTGGCGTCATGCTTCTGATCGCGGTGCTCACCAACAACACCTTCCGCGAGATGGCATTGCGCATTCCCCTCAAGAAGAAGGGAGCATGACAGTGGCCGACAACACGCCAATCCTGGAACTGCGCAACGTCAACAAGTCGTTCGGTCCAATCGACGTTCTGCATGACATCTCGCTTAGGGTGCGCGCCGGCGAAGTGCTTTGCCTGCTCGGTGACAATGGCGCCGGCAAATCGACGCTCATCAAAACCATGGCCGGCGTGTACAAGCCGACCACTGGCCAGATCCTGATGGATGGACAGCCGGTGGTGTTCAACAATCCCCGCGAGGCGGGCGAACGCGGTATCGCGACCGTCCACCAGTTTGGCGGCACGTTCGCGCTGATGACCATTGGACGCTCCTTCTTCATCGGGTCGAACCAACCCGGGGATGGGGACCGTTCAAGATCTTCGATCGCAAGAAGGCCAATGCCATCGCCGTGAAGGCGGTGCAGGACTTCGGCATCACCCGCATCGACGATGGCGATCGTCTCGTCGGCGGTCTGTCGGGTGGTGAACGTCAGTCGCTCGCGATCGCACGCGCCGTGCATTTCGGTGCGCGGGTTCTCATCCTCGACGAACCGACGGCCGCTCTCGGCGTGAAGCAAGCCACGCACGTCCTGCGCATAGTCAACGAGGCCAAGCGGCGCGGGCTTGCGGTGGTCTTCATCACCCATCAGGTGATGCACGCTATGACCGTCGGCGACCACTACGCGGTCCTCATTCGCGGCGCCGTCGCCGCCGATTTCCGCAAGGGCGAGAAAACCCGTGAGGAGATCACCGACCTGATGGCTGGCGGCGAGACAATGATGGATCTTGAAAAGCAGATCGAAGGCTACATGGAGTCGCACGAAGGCCATCCACCGCAGCCGGTGTGACCGTCAAACCTCCCGAGACGCCATTCCTCGGCGTCTTTAACTGGTCGGCGGAGCCAACTCCGCCGACCAGTCTTTCTGAAATCTTCGAGACAGAGAAACTGGAAATGACTTCCTGGATCAGCGCATGTGCGACGAATGACATCGAAGCCGAAGAGGTTACCCGCTTCGATCATGGCGGGCGCACATTCGCCATTTATCATTCGCCGGAGGACGAGTATTTTGCGACCGATGGCCTTTGCACACACGAAAAGGTCCACCTTGCCGATGGCCTGGTCTTGGGGGACACAATCGAGTGTCCGAAACACAATGCCGCGTTCAACTACAAGACCGGCCAAGTGCTGCGCGCGCCGGCCTGCATTAATCTGCGCGTCTATCCCGTTAAGGTAGAAGGCGGACAGATTTTCATCAAGATATGATCGGCCGGAACAATCCTATTCGCTCAAGTAAGTTCTGCCAGTGAGATTGCAGGGATTGCTACCGCGCAAACAACGGAGTCAAACCATGTCTGTCCGTCTCGCAATAATCGGTGCTGGTATCATGGGCAGCGACCATGCCCGGATATTCGCGGCGGAATTGCCCGGCGCAAAGATCCAGGTCGTGTGCGACGCGTCGGCAGAGCGAGCAAAGCATCTCGCTGACAGCATAGGTGCAACGCATGCTCTCACGGATCCCGAAATCGCGATCAGGCGCGCAGACGTAGATGCCGTGATAATCGCCAGCCCAGATGTCACTCATGCGCCTCTTTCGTTGGCCTGCGCTGGAGTGCGGAAGCCGGTTCTTTGCGAAAAGCCCCTGTCGCAGTCGTCACAGGAATGCGTTAGGGTAATCGAGGCCGAGATGGCCGCCGGTCGGCGTTTCATCCAACTCGGCTTCATGCGCCGCTTCGACCAGTCCTATGCGGAAATGAAAGCAGCGTTGGATCAGGGGCGGCTCGGCCGGGCGCTGGTCATGCACAATTTCCACCGAAACGTGGAGACGCCGGCAGCCGATTTTACCGGAGCAATGGCGATCACCAACTCGGCACCGCACGAATTCGATGTCGCACGTTTCGTGCTTGGCGTCGAATTCGCCGCCATCTCCGCCTTTCAGCCGCGCCGTTCCGACGCAAAAGTAGCTCCCGTGGTCATGGTTCTGGAAACCGCAGATTGGCAGTTGGTGAACATCGAAATCAACAACAATGCCGCCTACGGCTATGATGTTCGAGCGGAACTTGTCGGCGAACTTGGCGCGATTTCGATGAACGCGCCAAGCTATTCGAAGCTCGATGCCAACCTTCGGCAGACTGTAGGCTACGACGCAGATTGGCGACGCCGCTATGCTGAAGCCTACCGGCGCCAGAACCGCGCGTTCCTGACGTTCGTTCGCACGGGCGAATTCGCTGCAATCGCCGCCGATGCCTGGGATGGATATTGTGCTGCCGTCGTCGGCGAGGCCGGCGTTCGAGCACTGATCGAAAAGCGGCGGGTAGCTGTAGACATGGCCGCACAGCCGACCTTCTACCGAGACAACTGAGTGCGAAGGGCCGGTCGAAAGATCAGGCCGTCAACCCGGTCGAGCGGCCTAAAGTTCATCCCCCTCAGATTGCCTGCAGCTTGTAGTCGGACGCCTTGACCGGTGCCACGCCGCGCAACAGCGCCACGGACCTCTCGAGCCCTTCAAGCGAGTTCAGGATGATGTCCTCATGCTCGATGGACAGCCAGCCATCATATCCGCCCATCTTGAGGCGGTAGCAGAACTCACGCCACCATTTCTCGTCATGGCCAAAGCCGAGGGTGATGTAGGACCACGACCGCGCCGGGATATCGGTCAGTCCACCATTCTCGAGCAGGCCGGTCGTCGCCTGGACGCGGCTGTTCAACAGCGTGTCCTTGGCATGCACGTGATAGATGGCGCCGCCAAGAAACTCGGCAACCACGAGCGGGTCGGCTCCCATCCAGAAAAGGTGGCTCGGGTCAAGATTGGCGCCGACGACGGGACCGACCGCCTCGCGAAGCCGAAGCAGCGTCGGAACGTTGTAGACGCACTGGTTGCCGTGCAATTCCAGGGCAATGCGTTCCACGCCTGAGGATTTCGCGAGCTCGACGATTTCCGACCAGAAGGGGGCGAGAACCTCGTTCCACTGATAGTCGAGTATCTTGCGCGTTTCCGGCGGCCAGCTTGCTACGACCCAGTTCGGAATCACGTCCTGGCTGCTGCCACCCGGCAAGCCCGACATCGTGCAGACGGTCTTGATACCCAGGTCGCCCGCAAGGCGGATCGTATCCTTGAGGCACTCCCCCCTGCTTCCTGTCGGTCGGATGGGTAGGGTTGCCGTTGGCGTTGAGGCTGATCACCTCGAGGCCTCGGGTCTTGAATGCGTCGAGGAAGGATTTTCGCGCGTCAGCGCTGCTCTTCATCTTCGCCAGGTCAAAATGCGGCGCTGTCGACCACCCGCCCGTGTTCACCTCGACCCCGTCGACGCCGAGGCGGGCTGCCTCATCAAGCACTTGCTCGAAACCAAGCCCGCCAAGGCTGTCCGATACGAATCCGATCTTCATGGCTGTCTCCTCACCGGCCTAGCCGCGCTGCTAGCGCCGGCCAAGCCATAGCCGGATCGCCCGTCGCATCGCATCGTGTCGACTGATTGAATTCAATCAGGAAGCCATCTGCGCAGCATTGAAGCTTGTGCCACTTCTATCGCCGCTTCGTAGCCGATGGAGGAGGATGGATATGACGGCGCAAAACGTTCCCGTCCGATGGGGCATACTCGGCGCCTCGCGAATCGCCGATGGCTCGATCCTGCCCGGCCTCGGCAAGAGCGCCGCGGGCAAAGCCGTGGCCGTCGCCGCGCGTGACGAGACGCGGGCCAGGACGCTGGCGGACAGGCATGGAGTGCCGAAGGCATATGGCAGCTACGAGGCGCTTCTGTCGGATCGGGAAGTTGAAGCGGTCTATATAGGGCTTCCCAATCACCTCCACGTCGAATGGGCGCGCCGCGCGGCCGCGGCGGGCAAACATGTGCTCGTCGAGAAGCCGGGAGCAATGCGCCGCGCGGAGTATCAGGCACTGGATGGCGTCGATCCGGCGCTCAAGATATCGGAGGCCTTCATGGTCCGCCACCAGCCCCGGTGGATCGAATTGCGCAACATCTTGAGGTCCGGTCGCTTTGGCGCGCCGAAGACGTTTTCCTCGCTGCTGTCATTCTTCATGACGAACGCCGACGACTTTCGCCAAAAGCCGGAATTCGGCGGCGGCGCCTACTACGATCTCGGCTGCTACACCGCGATGGCCGCCCGCTATGTATTCGACGCCGAGCCCCGGCGCGTGCTGGCGCTGATGGACACCGACGAAGGGGGGATCGACCTCTTCTCATCCGTCGTCCTTGATTTCGGGCAGGGGCGACACGCGACGTTCATGGTGTCGCTGGCACAGGCGTCGTCTCAATCGATCCAGATCGTTTGCGAGCGCGCCTTCATCACGCTTCCGCAAGCCTATGTGCCGTCGCGGACGAAACCGAATCTGATCCTGATCGACACATCGGCCGACCACGCGAATTCGCAGATCCAGACGATCGAATTTCCAGCACTCGATCAATACGAGGCCGAGGTGACGAATTTCTCCCGTGCGATACGCGGCGAGGACGTTCCCTACTTCGGTCTGGCTGACGCACGAGCCGGCGCAGCGGTTGGCGACGCTGTCTTCGCCTCGGCCCGATCTGGCTCATGGATAGACGTGAAAGGAATTTGAGATGACTGTAAGACTTGCCCTGATCGGCGCGGGACGAATTGCCAAGGTTCATGCTGCCGCAATCCTGAGCCTGGAAGACGCCGATCTCGTCGCCGTTGCCGACGCCATGCCCGGAGCGGCGGAAGCCTTGGCAGCCCGCTGCGGAAGCCGCGTGATGGGCGTCGACGAGATTGCGGCCCATCCAGATATCGACGCTGTCCTGATCTGCACTCCGACAGACACGCACGCCGGCCTGATCGAGCTTTTCGCCAAGGCAGGCAAGCACGTCTTCTGCGAAAAGCCGGTCGACCTGGACATCAAGCGGGCCACGGAGGTCGTGCGGATCGCGGACAAAGCCAAGATCAAGCTGATGCTTGGTTTTAACCGGAGATATGATCCGAACTTTGCAGCTGTGCGTAAGGCGATCGACGAAGGCAAGATCGGCGAGGTCGAGATGGTCACGATCACCTCGCGCGACCCGCGAGCCCCGGACCTCAGCTATGCCTCCAGGTCGGGTGGAATCTTCCGCGACATGACGATCCATGATCTCGACATGGCGCGCTTCATGCTCGGCGAGGAGCCCATATGGGTTTCCGCGCATGCGTCCGTGCTCATCGAGCCCGAGCTTAGGCAGATTGGAGATTTCGACAGTGCTACGGTCATCCTCGAGACGGCCTCGGGCAAACAGGCAGTGATCAGCAATTCGCGCCGCGCGACCTATGGCTACGACCAGAGGGTCGAGGTGCATGGCTCGCTCGGGGTTTTGAACGCTGAAAACCAGACCGAGAATTCAGTCCGCCTGGGAACCGCCCAAGGCTATGCGAGCGCGCCGCTGCTGAACTTCTTCATGACCCGCTACACGGCATCATATGCCGGGGAGATCGAAGAGTTCGTGACGTGCATCGCGGAGGATCGGACTCCCAGGACAACCGGCAAGGACGGCGTGCTCGCCTTGAAACTCGCGAATGCCTGCATCGCTTCGGTCGAGCAGCATAAGCGCGTTGCGGTCTAACAATTCTATTTGGGAGGTCGAGCAACCATGTCATTCAAGGGTATCGCTGTCGTCGGCGCCGGTATGATTGGTGCCGCGCATGCCGCCGCCTATCGCCAATTCGCCCATCGCTTTGGAGACGGCTCGGCCAAGCTTGACACGGTTTGCGATGTCAACGGCGATATGGCGCGCACCCTCGCGACGAATTGGGGTTTCGAACGGACCGCGGCCGATTGGAAAACTGTCATCGCCGACCCGGACATCGATGTCGTTTCGGTCTGCCTGCCGAACTACCTGCACACCGAAGTGACGCTTGCGGCATTGCACGCCGGGAAGCACGTCCTGTGCGAGAAACCACTTGCCCTCGACGCGGCGTCCGCCAGGCCTGTCAGGGACGCCGCGCGTTCAGCCAGTTCCATCTCCGGGACCGTTTTCAACTATCGCCGCATACCCGCCGTGGCCGACATCAAGGCCCGGATCGAAGCCGGGGAACTCGGCAAGCCGGTGCAGATCTCGGTTCTCTTCCAATGCGACTACGCGGCTGATCCGCTACTGCCGCATTCCTGGCGCTACGAGTTCGCCAAGGCCGGACCTGGTGCGCTGCTCGATGTCGGAACGCACGCGGTCGACATGATGCGGTTCTTGTTCGGTGACATTTCCGAAGTCGTGGGTGCTGTGTCGACGATCTCGATCGCGGAGCGCCGGCTTCCTGTCAGCCCCACGTCGGGCCACGAGCATGTGGAACTCTCGGACGCCACCGCCAAGGTCGACAATGATGACGTGATGTCCGGCCTGGTTCGCTTCGTCAACGGCGCACAGGGCTATGTGTCTGCCAGCCGAGTTACCGTTGGGACGGGCAACCGTTTGACAATCGAGGTGACGGGAACGAACGGGACTGCCCGCTACTCCACGGAGTTCCCAACCTACTTTGAGTTTGCACTCCTCGACGATGGTTCGGCCAGAGCCTTTCGAAAGATTGCGAACAGCCCACGCTCCCCGAACGTAGCATCTCTCGCCGCCGTTCCGCATGACTTGGTGTCGGTTGGCTACGCCGAGTGGTTTGGCTTCATGATCCACGAATTTCTAGATTGTGCCGACAAGCGAAAGGCTTTCGCCAACGGCTCGATCGAGGATGGCTACCGCGCAGCCCAGGTCCTCGATGCTATTCACCGCTCAAGCACAGAGAAGTCGTCGGTAGAAGTCCATTGGACCGACTGAAGCATCCCCACAGGAGCTCGCTGGATTGACCGCCGCTAGCGGCGGAGATGGATCTGCCGAATGGTAGGTCCGTCCGCTTTCAATCCGGTTATGCCGAAAGCGGATATTCTGCTTGCAACCCCACCGCAGGCGTTTGAAGACAAGCAGCGAACCGCTATTGGCCAGCAGCGCTTCGCACCTTGTTATTCCCATACTGGTTCTTGTTGCGCAGTCGGACAAGCTGCCTAACGGCGGCCACGTCGCGATCAGAACGACCGGAGCGCATTTCAACGCACCACGGAGGAACCTTCAATTTCATCGCTTGACCTAAAGGTAAGTTGAGGTTGTACGACTTGGAAAACCGCAAAATCCAAAGGAAAAACATGCTGAAAAGCCAGGTGGTTATCCCTTATGTGAACGTTAGCGACGGTTGGAAGGCACTCGACTTCTACAAGCGGGCTTTTGGCGCCGACGTGAGCAACACTATCGAAAGAGAAGACGGAAAGCTGGCGCACGCCGATGTCGTCGTCGCCGGTGCGCGCTTCATGATGCGGGAGGAATATCCTGCCTACAATTTTCGAAGCCCTACTGCATTGGGTGGGACCGCAGTGAATCTCTTCGTGTATGTCGATGACGTTTCCAGCTTTATAGATCGGGCCATTGTCGAAGGTGCAACCGTTGTCCGTCCTGTGGAGGAGCAGTTCCATGGCGATCTGCTGGCCGAGCTCGAAGACCCGTTCGGTCACTCGTGGTTCTTTGCGACGCACATCTCCGACATGACTGAAGGGGAGCTCACCGAGCGCGCAAAGGAAGCCGGTTTATAGGTCTCCATCGCAACAAGTGCTGGCCGCCAGCACCGGACAAGGCGCCTCAGTTGCGCCTCTCCACCGGAGGACAAAGCAAGAAGCTACTCGATTGCGACCTGACATCCGCAGGCCGGAGATGCGGGTACTGGTGTTCCCCGCTTTGCCGGTGACCTGGAACAATATCCTGATCTGCGAAAAGTCCGCACTAGGACCCTTCGGCTGCAACCAGACCCCCGGGACCGAACACAGCGATCGGATCGTGTTGACGAATGGGTACAGGCTCACAGAGCATCGACACGTCCTTCGTGATCTCATCAGACGAGTACCATGCGACCCGATTGGGCTGGGGACCTAATGCAAATGCCTCAACTTGTCAGGGTTCCGCACCACATAGATCGCTGTGATTTTTCCTTCCTCAATATCGAGCGCGGTTGTCGAGAACTCGCCGTCGGCCTCAATCGTGATGAACCCAGGCAGCCCGTTTATGAAACCGAAACGGACGAGTTTCGAGCCGTGCTTGCGGAACAAAGGCGTGAGATCTTCCTGGGCTTTGATGACGGCATCTAAGCCGAAGATCGGCTCTATGGCGGCCGGGCGCTTGCCGCCGCCGTCAGCATGAAGGCTAACGTCAGCCGCCAACATCGCACCGAAGGTCTTCATGTCGCCACTCCGAGAGGCGACAAAAAAAGCCTCGGCAAGCGCGAATCCGCGTTGCTTTTCCACATGGAAACGAGGTCTCGCCGTGCGGACATGGCTGCGTGCGCGGCCAGCGAGTTGGCGGCAAGCCGCCGGGTCGCGCTGGATGGTCTCCGAGACCTCATCGAATCCCAGCCCGAACACGTCATGCAGCAAGAAGGCTGCTCGCTCAAGCGGAGAGAGGCGTTCCAGCGCAAGCATCAGCGGTAAGGTGACGTCGTCTTCGTTCTCCTCTTCCACGACGGGATCCGGAAGCCAGGAGCCAACATAAGTCTCACGCTGGCGTCGCGCGGATTTGAGCTGATCGAGACAAAGGCGCGTGACGGTGCGGTGCAGGAACGCCTCGGGCTCTCGCACCTCCGTGCGGTCGGCCTTCATCCAACGGATGAAGGCCTCCTGCACCACATCCTCGGCATCAGTCACCGAGCCGAGCATGCGATAGGCAACGCGCATGAGCTTTGGGCGCAGCGGCTCGAAGCCAACTGCTGCACCCTCGGCTCCGCCGTTCGTTGTCAAGCTGCGGCCGCCTTTGCCGCAGGTCTTATCGCTGCTGGATCGAGCCAGCCACCAAAGCCGACCGCAAGGCGGTTGAACCCGTTGATGACATTGATGAGAAGCGTCAGGTTGACCTGCTCCTCCTCCGTGAACTCAGCCTTTAGTGCTCCATATGCGTTTGCATGGGTGTGTCCCTCGGAGAGCCGCGTCAGCGCCTCGGTCCAGCCGAGCGCCGCGCGTTCACGGTCGGTGTAGCAAGGCGCCTCGCGCCAGGCCGACAGCAGGTAGATGCGCTGCTCGGTTTCTCCCTTTTCGCGCGCAAACGTCGTATGCAGGTTGATGCAGTTGGCGCAGCCGTTGATCTGGGAGGCACGGATCTCCACAAGCTCAGCAAGGCTGGGCTCGATGCTGGAGGAAATCGCGAACGATGTGCGCTGCCATTCTTTAATCAGCGCGGGAGCAGCGGCTAGAATATCAAGCTTGGCGATCATGGTCGGTTTCCTTCTGTGGGTTCCGAGATCATGACGAGCCAGAAGCCGCCAATGTGACATTAGGCCAATAATATTAGCTGCAGACGCGGAGATTTGAGAGACTTTACCACCGCGGGATGTTCACGACAGACCGCATCGCGTCGGTTCCTAGCCTAATTCCAGCGCGCGCCGCCGCCCACGGCCACGCTCGTCTCCATGATGCCCCCGAGCACTGCGTTGTCGGCCTTGCAGTTCCGTGCTCAAGGACCTGCCGGCAGTGTCTCAGCTATGATCGGCTCGGGCCGCTTTCGAAACTTGCGGCACGGCCTCCATAACGAATTCAAAGAATGCTCGCGCAGCCGCTGTCATTTGACGATTGCCGTGATGGACCGCGTAAATTGCACCCGATCCAGCGTCGTGGCGGCTCATGATCTGAACCAGGCGACCGGAAGTCATATGTTCCAACGCGAGTGCCGCGGGCGCGACCACAATTCCAAGTCCGTCGACAGCGGCTGATAACGCTGCCGGGAGCCCGTTCGCAGCCAGTCGCCCCTTGAGAACAAGATCATGAGTCCCATCAGGGCCGGCGACCGGGAGTGCGGCGTGATCCAGCGACCCACCTTGAATGATGAAGTCGTGCTCGCGCAACTCGCCAATCGTGTGGGGCTCGCCATTGCGTCGCAGGTAATCGGGGCTTGCGAGCAGGATTTTCGAAGCACTCCAGAGCTTGCGCGCGACCAGGTTCTCGTTTTCAGGAAGCCCCGACTGGAACGAGAGGTCGATCTTTTCGCCAGCCAAATCGACCACCTGGTCAGTCAGGACGAGCTCGATCTTGACGTCGTCATAAATGCGAAGGAACGCCCCGATCCACTGCGCCAATGAGCGGTTGCCGAATTCCACGGGTGCGGCGATCCGGATCAGACCGGTCGGCTTGGTTTTTGCTGCAACGAGTTGCTGATGTGCCGATCCCAGATGGCTGATCCCAATCGTGGCGTTTTCAAGAAAGACATGGCCGAGCGCCGTCAGTTGCACCCGCCGAGTCGTCCTATTGAAAAGCCGCACGCCAAGCGATGCTTCGAGTTGTGCCACTTGGCGGCTGACGTTTGCTTTCGGCAGGCCAAGAACCCTCGCTGCGGCTGCAAAACTACCGGCCTCCATGACGGCGACAGCCAGTGCAACCTTGTTTAGGTCGAGCATCGATTGTCTCATTCTTCGATCCAATGCGTATCAAGTGCTGTATCTAGTGAGACAGATTAACTTTCGCTATATCAGGCGGCGGATAACACGCGGCTGATTTCCAAGCGAGGCGAGCATGGTGAAGGAACGGATATTGATTGTGGGGCTCGATCCCAAGCGAATACAGTTTGGAGGCGAGCGCGGACTGACGGCAGAGAAAGTCAGCGCCGCAGGCGATGTGACGAATGCCCGGTTGGCGGCTCTGGGGCACGATGTTCAAGCATGGCTCATCGCGCCCGATGCGACTGTCGAGCCGCTGGTTGAACTGCTCGAAAAAGGCGACTTCAGTGTGATCTTGGTCGCTGCCGGTCTGCGCGGCTTGCCGGAACATACGCTGCTGTTTGAGACCATTATGAACGTCATTCATAAAAGGGCGCCCTCTGCGTCTCTCTGCTTCAACAGTCGTCCGACTGATGCCTTCGATGCAATTATGCGTCATATCAAGAGTTCTGAATAAGTGCGATTGGAGCTGCCGACAGTGTGCTAGCGATGGCGTCGCCGCCAAGCTCCAAACTGACGCATCCGTACACCGCATACGCCCGGCCCGGCGCGATGCCGCTGGCATCGAGCTGCTGGTCGCAATGCTGGAACCTAGGGTACGAAACGCAGGTCATCGCTCGTGAGCGAGTGAGCGCACGGTCAGGTGTCAAGCTGAGCATGTCGCCGGAAGTCGCTCCGCGCGCATCCGTTTGACGACACCCGGATGCGAACTGCGGCGCAAAAGCCGTTGCTCAACTTTTGCTTGTCGGGAACTGGAGCAAATGGTCAGGAGAGCAACAGGAGTTTGGCGCAGCCGTCTTGATGATACGTTCGAATTTCTGAGCAGAATTCAGCAGAGCTCAACCCAACAAGAAATCTGCCGAGTTTTGCTTTTCTGTGCGGAGCGATTTGGCGGTAAAAACTTGCTGGCGGGACCGATACCTCCGCCTCATGCCTTAAGACGTGAGCAGGTTTCGCATGTACTGCTCGATGCCTGGCCGGAGCAATGGTCTGAGCGCTATTTTTCAAAAGGCTATCTTTTTCGCGACCCAACCATCCAGCTCGTAAACCGGGGTAACGCACCCTTTCTCTGGAGCGAAATTGGGAAAATCTTCAAGATCTCTCCCTTCGGCCGCATGATTATGGACGAGGCTGCCGAGTTCAAGTTGCGCGAAGGTTTGACAGTACCTTTCGCGACATTAGATGGGCGGCCGGTTGGTTTTTCCATTGCGGGCGAAAGGCTCGATCCGGATCCTCACGAACGCCTCGCGTTTCAGTTCGTTGCCGCTTGCGCTTTCGGCTGCGCAATTATTCTTGCAGATGGAGAACGAAATTCGCGAGCAGTACGTCTGTCTCCGCGGCAACAGGACGTACTGCGCTGGGCGTCCGAGGGCCTCACTGTGGATGAAATCGCTGATCGCCTTAGCATTAGTCGCAACACGGCAGATACTCACCTGCGATCGGTGCGGGAGAGGCTCGGGGTGACAAGCACAGTACATGCTGTCGCGGAAGCTTTTCGCCACGGTTTGATCGCCTAACTCACGCAATCGCGTGATGCCGCCCTCTTCCTGGAAGGACCATTGGTTGACCTCGAAACTGGAGGGCAACAAAGATGGTACTTGTCGTTACGGCGCAGAATTCGGAAGAACATCAAGCGGAATTGGATGAGGCATTCCGCCTACGCCACAAGGTGTTTGTCGAAGAAAAGGGCTGGGCGGATCTGCGGCGCGAAGACGGTCGTGAGATCGACCGCTTCGACGATGAGCACGCAGTCCACATGCTCTTTACCGCTGAAGATCGAGTCGTGGGTTATCAGCGCATGCTGCCTTCGACGCGCCCTCACCTTTTGTCGGAGGTCTTGTCGGACTTGTGCGAAGGCGAGCGGCCGGTCGGAGAGAACATCTGGGAGTGGACGCGCTACTGCGTGGAGCCGCAATTTCGCGAACGGGGACGGATGCTGAGCCCTGTGGCGAATGCGCTTTTGTCCGCTATCGTTGAATGGGGCCTTGGCAGCGGCATCGACACGATCATCATCGAAATGAACCCGCTTTGGCTGCTGCGCCTGGTTCAGTTGCATTTCCGAGTGACGCCGCTGGGTTTGCCGAAATTGATCGGGGGCGAAGAGACGGTTGCGGTGACCGCAAGGTTCGATGAACGCACGCTGCAAAGGCTTCGTGAAACTCGAAGCCCCAATGCCATCACATCGATGTCCTGACAGCGATCACGGTCAGTGAAGAGCAATGCGATGCAACGCGCGGTCAATCTGCTCACGCTTCGTTGTGCGCTGGTCGTCGCCGAGGAAGGCAGCTTTCTCGGCGCATCGCGTCGACTGCGAATTCACCATTCCGCGCTCAGCAGGCGCATAAAAGATCTCGAATGGTCATTGGGCGTGGCTTTGTTCGAACGCCACCCAGGCGGGGTCAGGGCAACGGGTGCCGGCGAGCGTTTCCTAACCACTATAGGCCCCATTCTCAGCAATCTCGACGGTGCGCTCGCGATGGTTGAAGAACCCGAAACAAAGATGTCCCGCCCCCCGGTTGGATTGGCCGGGCAATGCTGGAACTGCTGTCTTCTCGATGCAATCGCCGCCTCGATTGATGACAATCCCGATTCCGCAGCTTTGATCGCGTGTCGCCGAAAACACGATTCGACCTGATTCCCAGGAATCGGAAAGCGCTATCCGCCATGTTTTGGATCGCGCCGGGCACGACTGAACGCCCTGTCTGTCATCATGAACCGAGCCAGCATTGGCGCAATGAGTTTCGCAGGATCGGCGGCTGGCTGTCCCGTCTCGCGGGCGAGCACTTCGGCATAGGCGGCCAAGTCCCGGTGAACGGCCGCTGGCAGTTCGATCGTCAATTTGACCGGCCGATCGTCCGGAATTGCGGAGAGCTTAAGTTTGCTCATGACCGATCCTTCATTGTGCCATAGGGCTCCAGCACCAAATCGCGATTGACGATGATGCGAACCGGAAAACCCGGCCGGATGGTGAGCGTCGGCTGAACGCCAAGCTGATTACGCACGACCTGCTGGCCGATATTGGAGGCTGAGTCCTGCGCGCCTTCACGAATGGCCTTGGCAATATCGCTTTCGTCGTTTCGGGAACCCAGAGACGTCCCGATCCCCAGCAGGGTCGAAAGCGCTGCGGCCTTGAATAGTTGACCCCAGTGATGGTCTACATCGTCCTCAAGGCCGGCAAACCCTGCAGTGTCCGCTCCCTGCTGGCGCTCCAGCACGATGGAGGTCCCATCGGGCATGATGAGCCGGTTCCAGACCAAAAGCACTCTCGACTGACCGAATGCGACTTGGCTGTCGTATTGCCCGATCAGTCGGGCGCCCTGCGGAACCAGAAGATACGATCCTGTCGGGCTGTCAAAGACATTCTCCGTAACCTGAGCGGTGATCTGGCCGGGAAGATCGGAGCGAATGCCGGTGATGAGCGCAGCCGGAATTATGGTGCCCGCCTCGACGATGTAGGGCGAGGCTTTTTCCATGAGCCGGTCGGGACTGACGGTGCGGCGGTCAGGCGCTGCATTGGCGAAGGCAGTTTTACGGTCCTGCATGTTTTGATCGGTGCCTGGATCGAGCGCCGGCGGTTCGGGCAGCGATGCCAATCCAGACCTGGCATCTGCTGCGAGATTGCCTGCCACCGTTCGCGCGGGATTTGCCCCCGCGTTCGTATCGGTGAACAATTTCGCGACGCGAGCGGCCTCGAGCTCGGCCAGGCGACGTTGCTCTTCCGGATCGGCGCGCGGTCCGCGGATGTCCGGCACCTGGATCGGCTGTCCGCGCTCTTGGGCGCGCAGGATCGGCCGTCCGAGGTCGCCCGGCAGCGGGGGACCTAGTTTGGGAATGCCAGAATAATCCTTTGGCAGGCCCTGCAGCCCGTCAGCGGTGGTGCGGTTTTCCGTGGTAAAAAGTTCGGACGGCTGCTCGTCGCCGCGACGTCTGCTGTCGAGCGCCCAGACAAGCGTTCCGAGGAGGGCGACGCTAGCGACGCCGCCAAGGCCAACGAGCACCTTGCGCGACAGCCGCGTAACCCGGGCGGGTTCGGGCCGCAGCCGCAGGTCCGCCCTGATATCCGAGTTCGGCGAATTGGCGGTGTCGCTCATCGAAACAGGCCCACGCTGCGCTGCGGCTTTCTTCCATCCGTGCGCACGATGCGGACACGCTTCTCACTTGTCTTGTCCCCCAGCCTCAGTTCGGCCGCGGCAAACAGGCGGTCGACGACATAGTAGTTTTGCCGGGCGCGGTAGTTGACCAGTTCGGAGCCGCCTGACGGACCAACGACGAAGAGCGGCGGCATTTCACCCTGGCCGATGCCCGATGGGAATTCGATGTAGACTTTTGAGCCATCGTCGAAAGCGCGCAGTGGCTTCCAGGGTGCCGCATCACCCTCGACGCGATAGCGAAAATTGAGTTTCTGGATGTCGACGCCGGAAGTTACCGGCTGCGCGGTGGAGGCTTGCGCATTCTGTCGCCTCAACGCGATCAACTGGTCCTGCGGATATTGCCATGAAACCGAGGCCATGTAGGTTTTCTCGGTCGAGCGCAGCTCGAGATGATAGGTCCGACGGTCGCTGTTGATGACCAGGTTGGTTTGTAGATCGGGGCGGGTCGGCTTGACGAGGATGTGAACCTGAAGCTGTTCCCCTGCCCCACTCTGTGTATCGCCGATGATCCAGCGCACCGTATCGCCGGCAGCGACGGGACCTGACCCGACAAGCTGCTCACCCGGCTGCAGGGCGATGTCCGTGACCTGGCCGGGCGCGGCATAGATCTGGTAGAGCGCACCCTCGCTCCAGGGATAGAGTTGGATCGCGTTAATGAAGCCGTCGCGGACGGGCTGCATGCGCGCCGCCTCATTCGCCTGGCTGATCCGTTGTTTGGGATCGGCCGGCTCGGTCTCCGCCTTGCTGATCCCGATCGGCTTCAGCTGACCGGGAAGCGGGAGCGGTTTTGCGACCTCCACCACCTTCACCGGACCGAGAGGATCGGCTTTGCGGACAGCAGGCGCGGCATCGTCGTAGTCGATCTCGGGCGGAATGTATTTTTTCGAGGCGCAACCGGCGAGCACTGTCGCGGATAACAGCCCGACGGCAAGCATGCTAGCCATCGGCATGCTGCACGCGGTTTGTCTCGCCGATTTCCGGGTCCGTGCCGCACGCATCATGAAAGCTCCTTCGACCAGTTTATGGCGTTGACATAGACACCGAGCGGATTGGCTTTCAGCCGCTCGGCATCGCGGGGTTGCTGAATCACGATTGTGAGGATGGCGGTCCAACGTTCGGTGCTGGCCAGACTGCCGTTTTCGTAGCGGCGTTCGGTCCAGGCGACGCGGAATGAATCCGGCGAGGCACGGATGACGCTGGAGACATCGATCGCGATCTGGATCTTGCCCACTTTGGCAAAGGGATCATTGAGGCGAGCGTAGTCGTTGAGCGAGATGGCGCCCCGGTCGGTGGTGTAGTCGTAGGCGCGCAGCCAGTTCTGGCGCACGACGACCGGATCGTCCGGAATGCTTCTTAACTGTTCGATGAAGCGGGCGAGATGCCATGCGATTTGCGGATCGGTCGGCTTGAAGTCGGCCATAGCCGAGGCGACCACCTGCGCCTCACCGAACTTGTCGACTTGAACGACCCAGGGAACGACGGAGCCGCGCGCCGACTGCCAGACCAATGCCGCGGCGAAGCCACCGGCGAGCACAAGCGAGCCGAATGCCATCAGCCGCCAGTTCTTTGCCTGCACCCGGGCCGAGCCTATGCGCTCATCCCAGGCCTGTGCTGCGCGCTGGTACGGCGTCTCGGGCTGCGGCGTGGTGCCATAACGAACGGAAGGTCGTTTGAAGGGGTTCATCGGTGGTCATCCTGATGGAGAGAGACATTCATCGAGCCGCCGCCATGATCGCCGGAGCGGATGGAATGAGCGGCCGTGCTGGCGCCATGGCTCATTGCCTGGCCGCGCTTCATGCGATTGGCCCACTCCGGCGGCGAGCCGGCTGTGGAGTTGGGATGGGATGCGGAGAGCGGTCCGGCAAAGGAGGAACCGTTTGCGGCTTCGCCGGTACTGCCAACGACCGATTGTCCGCCAGTCGCAGCCCACCCGGCAGAGCGGCCGGATTGATTGCTGCCGCTCAGCGCCGACGCAGCGCGCGACATGGCTTGCTTGACGGGCTGAACAGCGGCTCCAACCCCG
>NZ_JAPYKP010000045.1:0-39001 GCF_037179725.1 Mesorhizobium sp. Cs1321R2N1
GCTGCTGGCCGCGCTTGCGGGCTGCGTGGCCCTGTTCAACATCGCCAATCTGGTGCCGGTGTGGAAATTCGACGGCGGCCAGGTGCTGCGCCAGATCTGCCCGGGGCCAGTCGTCCTGGCGCTGGCGTCCTTCTCGCTGCTTTCGGCCTTTCTGGCGCTCGGCTGGCGGGCTGGTTTTTCGTCGGGCTTCCTACTGGCGGCCGGTGCGGTGTTTTCGATCCTCAGCCTGCTCACCGTCGGCAGCGGGGTGAAGCCGCGTCACGAACTGGAGCCGATCGGCACCGTCGACCGTTTCGTCATCGCAGGGGCCTTGCTGGCGGTGTTCGCCATCCATGGCTGCGGCGTGTTGTGGGCGTCGGCCCAACTGATCTGACGCGCAGTCAGCCGGTCTTGCGGGCCACTTCGGCGGGCAAGGCCGCGGCTGCGCCGAACACATCCTTGAACGCGGATTTCAGCGCCAGGTCGAGATCGGCCATCGTCACGGGGAGGCCAAGATCGACGAGGCTGGTGACGCCATGGTCCTGCACGCCGCAGGGCACGATGCCGCCGAAATGGGAAAGGTCGGGCTCGACATTGATGGCGATGCCGTGAAAACTGACCCAGCGCCGCAGCCTGATGCCGATTGCCGCGATCTTGTCCTCGCCCAGTGAGCCGTCCGGCAAGGCAGGGCGATCGGGCCGCACCACCCAGACACCGACCCGGTCCTCGCGGCGCTCGCCGCGCACGTTGAAGGCGGCGAGCGTGCCGATGATCCACTGTTCGAGTGCGGCGACGAAGGCGCGCACGTCCTCGCGCCGGCGCTTCAGGTCGAGCATGACATAGGCAACCCGCTGGCCGGGCCCGTGATAGGTGTATTCGCCGCCGCGACCGGCCGCGAAGACCGGAAAGCGGTCAGGCTCGATCAGGTCCTCGATGCGGGCGCTAGTGCCGGCGGTGTAGAGAGGCGGATGCTCGACCAGCCAGACCATCTCGCCGGCGGCTCCGCTGCGGATCGCCTCGGCGCGCGCCTCCATGAAGGCCAGCGCATCGGGATAGGCGGTAAGGCCAGGGTCGACCAGCCATTCTACCGGCGCCGAACCGGGCAAGGGGAGGAACGACGTGGCGATCTGGCTGCGTTCTATCATGGCGTCTCTCTTGTCGCCTTCCATATGGCGATATCAGGCAGAAACGTCCAGTTCGGCGCGCGCTTCTGAGACCGCCTGGTCTCGCCAGCAAGCCACTGGGCACTTGCTCGCTCAAATTCCGTAGGCTGTGCCGTCAGGATGATTTTTGGTGCGGTCGAGAAGACTCGAACTTCCACGGGTTGCCCCACAGCGACCTCAACGCTGCGCGTCTACCAATTCCGCCACGACCGCACGTGGTAGAGCCGGAACCGACCGGCTCGCGGCGTGTAGCAAATCGTTTCCGGCGAAACAAGTGCGCCGCGAGCATTTAATCGCAGGGAGCTAGCATAACGGATCAAAGCGCTTTCCGCGACCGGAAACAAAAGCGGCACCGCGTCACCGAGACCGCGTCGCCGCTTCGTGCTTTTGCAATGATCTGACGGAGTTATGCAGCCTTCTTCGTCCGAGCCAGTGTATCCGCCACCACGTCGCCGAAGGACGAGGGCGTCGGCACGATGCTGACGCCGGCCTCTTTCAGGATCTCGACCTTCTCCTGCGCGGACTCGCCGAAGGCCGAGATGATGGCGCCGGCATGGCCCATGCGGCGGCCTTTTGGCGCGGAAAGCCCTGCAATGTAGGCGATCAGCGGCTTTCTCATATTGTCGCGCGCCCAGATTGCGGCTTCGGCTTCCTGCGGTCCTCCGATCTCGCCGATCATCACCACGGCGTCGGTTTCGTCATCCTGCTCGAACAGCTTCAGAATGTCCTTGAAGGAAGAGCCGTTGATCGGATCGCCGCCGATACCGACGCTGGTCGAGACGCCGATGCCGAGCGCCTTCATCTGCGAGGCGGCCTCGTAGCCCAGCGTACCCGAGCGGCCGACGATGCCGACACGGCCGGGAAGGTAGATCGAGCCGGGCATGATGCCCATCAGCGCCTGTCCCGGCGTGATGATGCCGGCGCAATTCGGACCGACCAGCCGCATGCGGTCCTCGAAGCGGTAGCGGCGCATGTAGCGCTTGACCTGCATCATGTCCTGCGAGGGTATGCCGTCGGTGATGCAGACGCAGAGCTTTATCCCCGCATCCGCCGCCTCCATGATCGAATCGGCGGCAAAGGGCGGCGGCACGAAGACGATGCTCGCCTCGGCACGGGTTTCGCGCACCGCGCCCTTGACGGTGTTGAAGATCGGCAGGCCGAGATGCGTCTGGCCGCCCTTGCCTGGGGTGACGCCGCCGACCAGCTTGGTGCCGTAGCGCTTCATGTCCTCGGCATGGAAGCTGCCGATCTTGCCGGTGAAACCTTGCACGACGACGCGCGTGCTGCGGTTGAGCAGGATTGCCATTTTCCGTCCTCCCTCAGGCTGCTTTTTTCTTGGTGGCCGCGCGCCACGCGGCGACGGCTTTTTCGGCGGCTTCGGCGAGCGTGTCGGCGACGATCACCGCCTCGCCGGAATCGGCCAGGATCTTGCGCCCTTCCTCGGCCCTGGTGCCGGAGAGCCGCACCACCAGCGGCACGTTGACGCCGACCTCGCGGATCGCCTTGATGACGCCTTCGGCAACCCAGTCGCAACGGTTGATGCCGGCAAAGATGTTGACCAGGATGGTTTCGACATTCTTGTCGCCGAGCACGGCGCGGAAGGATTTCGCCACACGCTCGGGCGAAGCGCCGCCGCCTATGTCGAGGAAGTTCGCCGGCTCGCCGCCGGCGATCTTGATCATGTCCATGGTCGCCATGGCGAGCCCCGCGCCGTTGATGATGCAGCCGATATTGCCGTCGAGGCCGACATAGGAGAGGCCTCGGTCGCTGGCGAAGGTTTCGCGCGGGTCTTCCTGGCTCTTGTCGCGCAATTCGGAGATTTCCGGCCGCCGGAACAGCGCGTTCTCGTCGAACGACATCTTGGCGTCGAGGGCGACCAGGCTGCCGTCGCGGGTCACCACCAGCGGATTGATCTCCAGCATCGAGGCGTCGTAGTCGCGGAACACCTGGTAGCAGCTGAAGATGGTCTCGGTCGCCTTGCCGATCAGGCTGTCCTCCAGCCCGAGCCCGAAGGCGATCTCGCGCGCCTGGAAGCGCTGCATGCCGACGCCCGGATCGACGGTGGCGCGGATGATGGAATCCGGCGCTCTTTCGGCGATCTCCTCGATCTCCATGCCGCCGGCGGCCGAGGCCACGATCATGACGCGCTCTTCCTTGCGGTCGAGCACGAAGCCGAGATAGAGCTCCTGCGCGATGTCGACGGCTTCCTCCAGATAGAGGCGCGAGATCAGCTTGCCGCGCGGGCCGGTCTGGTGGGTCACCAGCTTGCGCCCGAGCATGGCTTCGGCGGCGCTCGAGATCTCCTCGTCATTGGCGCAAAGCTTGATGCCACCGGCCTTGCCACGGGCACCGGAATGAACCTGCGCCTTCAGCACCCATTTGCCGCCGCCGATCTCGCGCGCCCGGTAGGTCGCCTGTTCGGGACTGTAAGCCAGGCCGCCGCGCGGCACATGCACTCCATGCCGGGCGAGCAGTTCCTTGGCCTGATATTCGTGGATGTCCATTTTTTCTCCTCCCCAAATCGTCGAAGTGCCGCGACGCGCGGTTCTCGTTGGCTAGTTAAGCTGGCCGGCGCGCTCGATGGCGTCATTAACCACCAGCACGTTGCGTGCCATGCGTTCCGATGCGGCGTCGATCATCTTGCCGTCGAGCGCGGCAGCACCCTTGCCCTGCGCCTCGGCCTCTTTCAGCACTTCGAGGATGCGGCGGGCGCGCGTGACTTCCTTCTCCGGCGGCGAGAACACCTCGTTGGCCAAGGCAATCTGCGAGGGATGGATCGCCCATTTGCCTTCGATACCGAGTGCGGCGGCGCGTCTGGCGGCCGCCTTGTAGCCTTCCGGATCGGAGAAATCGCCGAACGGCCCGTCGATGGCGCGCAACCCATAGGCGCGGCAGGCGACGGTCATGCGCGACAGGGCGAAATGCCACTGGTCGCCGGGATAGTCGGGGTTGAGGCCGCCGATGTTGACGGTCCGCGCCTTGTTGCTGGCGGCATAATCGGCGACGCCGAAATGCATCGCCTCCAGCCGGCCAGGCGTGGCGGCAATGGCCTCGACATTGGCCATGCCGAGCGCGGTTTCGATCAGCGCTTCCAGGCCGACACGGGTCTTGAATCCCTTGGCCATCTCGATCTGGTTGACCATGGCCTCGACCATATAGAGATCGGCGGGCACGCCGACCTTCGGCACCAGGATCGTGTCCAGCCGGTCGCCGGCCTGTTCCATCACGTCGACGACGTCGCGATACATGTAATGGGTGTCGAGGCCGTTGATACGCACCGAGACGGTTTTGCCCTTGGCGCGCCAGTCGATGTCGTTGAGCGCCTGGATGATGTTCTTGCGGGCGCGTTCCTTGTCGGGCGGGGCGACAGCGTCCTCGATGTCGAGGAAGACGAAGTCGGCGGCGCTGTTGGCTGCCTTGTCGATCATCTCCGGGCTGGAGCCGGGAACCGCCAGCTCGCTGCGCTGGAGCCTGAGTTTCTTGAGGTGGTTGATGGTGTGGCTCATCTTCTGTCCCCTCAGGCGGCTTCGGCGACAGGCATTGCCGCCGAGGAGCGGAAATGCTGGATGGCGGCGCCGACGCCGGAGCCCGGCGCCAGCCGGACGCCGCAATCGAGCAGCGCCATTTCAGCTGAAGACAGCGAGGCCAGTACCATCACCTCGTTCAGCCAGCCGAGATGGCCAATGCGGAAAACCTTGCCGAACACCTTGTTGAGGCCGCCGCCGAGCGACGTCTGGTAGGCCTGGTAGGCGCGCTTGACGACGTCGCCGCTGTCGATGCCATCAGGCACCAGGATGGCGCTGACCGTGTCCGAATGCCATTTCGGCGCCTTCGCACAGAGCTTCAGGCCCCAGGCGTCGACCGCCTTGCGCACGCCTTCGGCGAGGCGATGGTGACGGGCGAAGATGGCGTCGAGCCCTTCGTCCTCGATCAGGTCGAGCGAGGCGCGCAGGCCGCGCAGGAGCTGTGTTGCCGGCGTGTAGGGAAAATAGCCGGCATCGTTGGCGCGGATCATGTCCTCGAAGGAGAAGAAGCAGCGCTGGTGGGTGGCGGTTCTGGAAGCGACGAGAGCCTTCTTGCTGACCGACAGGAAGCCGAGGCCGGCCGGCAGCATGAAGCTTTTCTGCGAGCCGCTGACGGCGCAGTCGACACCCCATTCTTCCTGGCGAAAGTCGATCGAGCCGATCGACGAGACGCCGTCGACGAAAAGCAGGGCGGGGTGGTTCGCATCGTCGAGCGCTGCGCGGCAGCCGGCGACGTCGCTGGTGACGCCAGTCGCCGTCTCGTTCTGGGTGCAGAAGATCGCCTTGATGCGGTGCGTCTTGTCCGCCTTCAGCCGCTCGGCATAGAGGTCCAGCGGAACGCCGGTTCCCCATTCGCAGTCGATCACGTCGACCTCGAAGCCGAGCCGCTCGGCCATGTCGACCCACAGATGGGAGAACTGGCCGAAGCGAGACATCAAAACGCGGTCGCCGGGGCTGAGCACATTGGTCATCGCCGCTTCCCAGGCACCGGTGCCGGAGGACGGATAGATGAAGACGCGGCCAGTCTCGTTCTTGAAGACGCGTTTGATGTCCTCGAACAGCGGCAGCGTGAGATCAGGAAAGGATGCGGCGCGCATGTCCTCCATCGGCAGGTTCATCGCCTGCCGGACCTGTTCGGGGATATTGGTCGGCCCGGGAATGAAAAGATGGGTGAAACCGGCCATGGTGCGAACTCCTCCTGATCCAGCAAAGCGGTGGTGGGGAGTTTCGTTTCGACGGCTGATGTCAACAACACCTTGGCGGGTAAGAACTTGCCGCGTGCGGGTGGGTATGGCCTACCCGGTTGCCCTACCCGAAAGGCTGCTTCTGGCTGCGCCTCTCTCGTGAATAGAGCGCGACCGCCATGGCGCGGTTGCGGACGTCCAGCTTGTCGTAAAGATTCTTGAGATGGTACTTCACCGTATTCTCGGAGATCCCGGTCCGGGTCGCGATCTGCAAATTGGTCCAGCCATCTGACAGTACCGCCAGCAGTTCACGCTCGCGCACGGTAAGCCGGGACAGAGGCGTGTCGTTGACCTTGTTGATGTCGATAAAGGGGATGCAGATGCGGCCGTGCGCGACAGCCAGGATCGTGTCGAAAATGATGGCGGGATCGTCGAACTGGAAGCAGTAACCTTGCGCGCCGAGGCGCACACACTGTTTCAGGATGCCGATGTCATGGTCATTTGAGAAGACCGCGATGCGGATGTTGAGCTTGCGGCCCTGGACCTCGGCCAGGACGTCCGCGCCGTCCATGTCGGAGAGCTTCCAGCCGATCACGGCGACATCGAACTCCTGTACCGCTGCAAGCTCCAGGAAATGCCTGCCGCTTTGTACCGAGGCCAAAAGTTCGAAGCGCCCGTCGCAGTCCAGCATTTCGCGCAGAGCCGATATGACGAGCGGATTGCGTTCGGCCACGATCACGCGAACGCGCCGCTCTTCGACTGCCTTGTTCTCTGTCCGTGACTTGATCTTCAAGGGCTTCCGCTTTTTTGTTGCGGTCTGGCGGGTCCAGCCGATGCCTGGACCTGCATCATGACAATTCTGCTCCAATGGCGCGGGGGTGCTCTTTCCCCAGCGACATCGGCTGTCGCGCCGCAGGAAGCCGAAGCGTGGCCTGCTTTTGATGAAATCGACAGTTCGCGCGGGGCGGGCAAGCATGTGTTTGGCCTGAAATTCCCGCGCGTTGGAAGAACATGTTGCGAAGTTGAAGCGTTCCGAGTCGCCGTCACTTTTGTATGGGCACCGGACCGAAAACCGGTTTCCACTTTGCGGACTCATGGTCTAGACCTGATTTGCACCTTTTCCGGATTCTGATGGCGGGAGGCGCTGGTGGAAGGCCAGGACGAACGGACGACCGGCGCCAGGGCCGCCGACGAGCACCACGCTGATATCTATGGCGAGGACGGTGCCGTCCTATCGTCCTTCCTTGCCCAGATTGGTGCGGCGATCGCCGATCGCGATACGCTGACCCTCAAGCGCCAAGTCGACGACCTGCATCAGTCGGAACTTGGCGACGTCATCGAGGCGCTGCACCCCGAACAGCGGCGCGCGCTGGTCGAGCTGCTGGGCGCCGACTTCGATTTTTCCGCGCTGACCGAAGTCGACGAGGCGATCCGCATGGATATCGTCGATAACCTGCCCAATGCGCAGATCGCGCAAGCCGTGCAGGCACTCGATTCCGACGATGCGGTCTACATCCTCGAAGACCTGGAGCCGGAAGACCAGGACGAGATCCTGTCGCAGCTGCCGTTCACCGAGCGGATCAGGCTGCGCCGTTCGCTCGACTACCCGGAAGAGACCGCCGGGCGGCGCATGCAGACCGAGTTCGTCGCGGTGCCGCCTTTCTGGACCATCGGCCAGACCATCGACTACATGCGCGAGGACAAGAACCTTCCCGACCGCTTCAGCCAGATCTTCGTCATCGATCCGACCTTCAAGCTGTTGGGCGCCATCGATCTCGACCAGATCCTGCGCACCAAGCGCGCGGTCAAGGTCGAGGAAGTCATGCATGAGACGCGGCACGCCATCCCGGCCACTATGGACCAGGAAGAGGCGGCGCGGGAATTCGAACAATACGACCTTTTGTCGGCCGCCGTCGTCGACGAGAACGAGCGGCTGGTCGGCGTGCTGACCATCGACGACGTCGTCGACGTCATCCAGCAGGAAGCGGAGGAGGACCTGCTGCGCATGGGCGGCGTCGGCGACGAGGAGCTCTCCGACAGCATTCTGGCGACCTCGCGCTCGCGCGTTCCCTGGCTGCTCGTCAATCTGCTGACGGCATTTTTGGCGGCATCGGTGATCGGCCTGTTCGATCGCACGATCGAGCATATCGTCGCCCTCGCCGTGCTGATGCCGATCGTGGCCGGCATGGGCGGCAATGCCGGCTCGCAGACCATGACCGTCACCGTGCGGGCGCTGGCAACCAGGGATCTCGACATCTACAATGCCGGCCGCATCATCCGCCGCGAAATGGGTGTCGGCTTCATCAACGGTATCGTCTTCGCCATCCTGATCGGCATCGTCGCGGCTGTCTGGTTCCATGACCCCAATCTGGGCGGCATCATCGCGGCGGCGATGATCATCAACATGTTCGTGGCGGCCCTTGCCGGCATCCTGATTCCATTGCTGCTCGACCGGTTCAAGGTCGATCCCGCGGTCGCTTCGGCGGTTTTCGTTACCACCGTTACCGATGTCGTTGGATTCTTTGCCTTCCTCGGCCTCGCGACCTGGTGGTTCGGCGTCCGGTAAGCGTCTTAATTGACTTTTACGTAAATGCCGTGCGAGGCTCGTGCGGGGTGCCGCGTCGATTCCGGCGGGCAAGGGTTTGGTTCGGGACAGATGGGCGACGCCGCATGGCGATCACCCGGAATTCCGGCATGGAGTGACAATGCGGGAATATTATTCGATCACCGAACTGACCCGCGAATTCGACGTGTCGACGCGGACGCTGCGTTTTTACGAAGACGAGGGACTGGTGCAGCCGGTGCGGCGCGGCCGTACGCGGCTGTTTCGCCCTTCCGATCGTCACCTCATCCGGCAGATCATGCGCGGAAAACGGCTCGGCTTCTCGATCAACGAGATCCGCGAGATCATCCAGATGTACAAGGAGCCGCCGGGCGAGGTCGGGCAGCTCAAGCTGATGATCAAGCGCATCGAGGAAAAACGCGAGGACCTCAGGCAAAAGCGCCGCGACCTCGAGGAGACGCTGGCCGAACTCGATCAGGCCGAGGAGTCTTGCGTCGAGCGGCTGGTCGAACTCGGGGTCAACACCTAGCCGAAATTTCGAGATGTTGGCGGGACAGCGCCCCCCTCTGTCCTACCGGACATCTCCCCACAAGGGGGAAGATTGGCAACTTTAACGCTGGCTCAGATCCAGCGCCGCACCCGCTTGGCATAGTCGCGGTATTTCTTGCCGAATTTCGCCGCCAATATCTTTTCCTCGCCCTCGATCGCGACCTTCTGGGTGACGAAGGCGGCGACGAAGGCAAACAGGAAAAACCAGGCGATGCCCGAGACGAAGGCAACGCCGATCAACAGCAGCGTGTTGGCCAGGTACATCGGGTTGCGGGTGACGCCGAAGGGGCCGGTCGTGACGAGATGATCGGGCACGGCGTTGGGATTGAGCGTTGTCCTGGCCCGCATCATGGTGCGGATCGCGGTGAACCAGAGTACGGCGACGGCGAACAACGCCACCCAACCGGCGGCGAACAGAATGTCGCCCAGGAGGTCTCCGATCCAGGGCAAGGGATACAGCATGCCGAGGATGATGCTGATGGCGATTGCGGCAGCGTAGATCACCGGCGGCCACGGTATCACTCCAGGCTTCGGCTCGGTCATTGTGTCCCTCCCTCGGTTATCTTGTCGTCCGTCTTGGCGGTGCACGTTGCGGCAAGATCGGACAGATGCGCCCTGAAGTCCGCAGTCTGGTCGTTGTTGAAGAGCCGATCAAGTGATCCTTCGCCTTGCAGCGTATCAAGCATGCAGCCGCAATAGCTCGAACAGAAGGTTGCGTTGCGCATCTGCTCGCACGAGCGCTGGCAGGTTTTCAGGAAATTGACCTGCGGGGGCTCGACTTGCGCCGGCATCAGTTGCGAGAACAGCCAGACGCTACCGATCAGCAGCGGCTGGTGGATCAGGTAAAAGGCCAGGCTGTGGCGGCCGATGAAGACCAGTGGATTGGCCCAGCGGCCGGGCACGAGGCTCGCCAGGCGTGCCCGTATGCCGGAAGCGGAAGCGAGTTTCGCCACTCCGAGGCCGAGAAGCACCGCGCCGAACCAGGGGAAAAGCGGCACGTAGTCGTTGGAGCGCGGATTGACGGCGGAAAGGCCGATCCACCACAGCCAAGGGTGATCGAGTGCCTCGAAGCGCAGGTAGACTGGCGCCGCGATGACCAGCGCGGCGACGACAAGCGTCAGCAGCGCCGGCAGGCCCAGGAAGGCGAGGCCAAGCAGGCTGGCGAGCGCGATCTCATGCAGGATGCCGAAGAAGATGAATCCATCCGGCGTGGCGATGCGGGTGACGACCGAGATGGCGACCGCCGCACCGGCGACCATGGCGAACCGTTTCCAGAAGGAGTTCCAGCGGATCTGTCGGCCATGGGCGAGATAGAGGCTGACGCCGACAAGGAACAGGAAGGTAGAGGCAATGCAGCGGGCGTAGATCTTCCACCAGCCGAAGGCGGTGAGACCGGGGTCGGTGTAACCGAAGAATTCCAGGTCCCAGGTGAAATGGTAGCTTGCCATCGCGATCAGCGCGATGCCGCGCAAAATATCGATGGCAACGATGCGCTTCGATGGCTCCGGAACGGGTGCGGTCGGCGTGTGGATGCTCATGGTCTCGCGATCTGATTCAGCCCCTCCAAGACGACTATCACGGTTGCACTGGATAGAAGAAGACCGGTCGCCTTGGCCTGACCGCGCGGCGGAGCCCGCGCCAGCCGCCGAATTGGGCCAGCGCGGGAAAGCCTTTGACCGGCTTCGCTTTTTGCCGGGTGTGCGTCGGTTTCCTCTTAATGGGCCTGAAATATCCACGGCAGATTTGACGCCGCGATTCTGCTTTGGGGAAGCAATGTCCACGCATGTGCGCCATCCGATCTGGCTTCCGGCCCTCAAGGCCGCGGATGCGCGCACCTTCGCCTCGCTCTACGCGGTCGAGTCCTTCGCCCGCGCCATGGTGTCGAGCGTCATCCCGATCCAGGCCTACGAGATACTCCACAACGAGCAGATCGTCTCGATCCTCTACACCGTCGTATCCATGCTCGGCCTGTCGGTGACCTTGTTCATGCCGATGCTGATCCGCCGCTTCGCGCGGCGCTGGGTCTACACGGCAGGCGCCTGCCTGCTCGCCATCGGCTCGCTGTTCTTCGTCACCCACACGCTCGCTGGACAACTCGCCGGCATGCTGTGCCGCGTCATGGGCGCCAGTGCGCTGTCGATCACACTCAACCTCTACATCATGGACCACATCCGCAAGACCGACTTCATGCAGGCCGAATCGCTGCGCATGGCGTGGTCGATGGTTGCCTGGACGGGCGGGCCGACGCTTGGCATTTTCCTTTATGCGCATTTCGGCATCTATGCCGCGCATGGCGCGGTGGCGGTTTTCGCCATGGCTTTGCTGGCGCTGTTCTGGACCTACCGGCTGGGCGACAACCCGTCGATCCGCCCGGGCAAGACGCGGCCGGCAAATCCGCTCGCCAACATCGGCCGCTTCGTGGCGCAGCCAAGGCTCAGGCTCGCCTGGCTGATCGCCTTCGGCCGGTCCTGCTTCTGGACGACGTTCTTCGTCTATGGACCGCTGTTCATGGTGATCACCGGCGAGGGTGAACTGGCGGGCGGCCTGCTGGTCTCGGCCGGCAATGCGCTGCTGTTCATGGCGATCTTCTGGGGCAAGGCAGGAAAACGCTTTGGCGGCCGACGCACCATGACGTTTGCCTACTTCGCCATGTCGGCGTCGCTGCTGGCGGCGGGCACGGTCGGAGCGGCAGAGCCGTTGCTGACCGGCGCCTTCCTGTTGTGCGGCGCCTTCTTCACCATCGCGCTCGACGCGCTGGGCTCGACCGCCTTCATGCGCTCGGTGCGCTCCTATGAACGCGCGCAGATGGCGGCGGTCTACCGCACCTATCTCGACTTTTCCGAATTGACGCCGCCGCTGGTCTATTCGGTGGTGCTGGCCTTCTTCGGATTGGGATCGGTGTTCGTCACGCTCGGCCTGCTGGCGGCGTTTTGCGGCTTCATGACCTGGCGCTACCTGCCTAAATCCCTCTAAAAAATCAGAGCGAAAGCTCAGCATGGCGCTCGCGCACCCAATTGTGGAAGCCGTGCAGCTCATATTCCTCGGGCATCAGCACGCCGGCTGTATGACGCATCGAGCGCAGGCCCTTCTGGTTGATCTCGCAGATCGCGGCATCCTCCTCCAGCACCTGTGTGCCGAAGGCGACGATGTTGTCGATATCGGTGGCGGCGAGCGCCTCGGGCGCGAACAGCCATTCGGCGGTCAATTCGGTCTGTTCGGGACCGAGCGGCACCAGCCGCACGGTCCTGACATAGTCGACATGGCCGACGATGAACATCGAGGGCAGGCTGGTGGCATAGGTCTGGCCGGCGGTGCGTTCCGCCTGCGTCAAGCCGGGGAAAACCGGCCCATGCGTCTGCCCATCACGCGACCATGTTTCAGCCCCGGCGCGCAGGCCGCCGGAGAATTCCGGCGCATCATTGTCGGCATGGCGCGTCCATTCGGGATCGTCATGCCGGCTCATCAGGCCGCGGCCATAGATCGGCACCAGCCGCGACAGGTCCTTGTGGACGCCCGGGCAGTGCAGGCACTCGTTGAAGTTTTCCCAGAAAATCTTCCAGTTGCAGTTCATCACCTTGCGCAGCACATGGCCTGACACCAGCGTGTCCAGCGGCCAGTTGCCGAGGTCGCCGGAGGCCGGGTCGAAGGATGACAGCGCTGAGCCGGCGGCATCTTCAGCAAGATTGACGAAGACGAAGCCCCGCCACACCGAGAGTGCAACGCGATAAAGCGGGTGGTCGGCCTTGTCGAAGCCGTCGGGCAGCGATTTCGACGGTACACGCACCAGATCGCCACGCAGCGAATAGGACCAGGCATGATACGGGCAGGTGATCAGCCGCGCCTTCAGGTGTCCTTCGCCTTCCTGGCAAAGCTGCGAACCGCGATGCCGGCACGTGTTGTGGAAGGCATGCAACGCGCCGGCGTCGTCGCGCAGAACAAGGATTTCCTGCGTACCGACGCGGAAGGTGCGGAATGCCAAAGGCTGGGCAAGGTCGGCCTCGCGGCAGACGAGCAGCCAATTTCTGTACCAGATGGCGTCGAGATCACGCTGATAGGTCTCCTGGTCCCAATAGGCCGATGAGGGCAGCGTCGGCTCGGTTCGGGTCAGGCCGTTATAGGGCTCGCGCTCGCTGGCATCGGGCTGCATGGCTGGCTTCCTGTGAGGGTTGGCAGCCGACACCCGGCCATGAAGTTTGTCAATCAGGAGGGGAGCGGCCTTGCCGATACGACGCTCCTGCGCTGGCGGCTGTCGGAATTTGGTTTGCCGCGCGCGGCGAATTTCCCTATAGTCACCAACGTCGTCGGTTCCTTTTTGGAGCCAAGAGGGAATGCGGTGCGGGCGAGGTTTTGCCCAATGTCGTGGCTGCCCCCGCAACTGTGTGCGGTAGTCCTCTCCATATGCCACTGAAGGTTTTCCTTCGGGAAGGTGGGGAAGGGCGCTTATCCGCGAGCCAGGAGACCTGCCGGCGACAGGAAACTGACTTCGATGCCCTCGGGTGGAGGGCGAAAGGACAAGACATGACTACCGCTTCCGTCTCCCTCGGCGCCTCCGTCTCCTCGCAGGCGCGCTTCATGCAGCTCGCGCTCGCGGCGCTGCTCGGCATGTTCGTCGTTGGCTTTGTCGGTTTCTCGCATATCGATGCGGTCCACAATGCCGCCCACGACTATCGCCACTCGATGGCATTTCCCTGCCACTAACGAGGATCTGACATCATGAATCTGTTTCGCAACGTCGTGTTCGTCGCGGCGATCGCGGGGCTTGTGGCCGGTGTCGTTCTCGCCTGCATGCAGGCCTATGCGACCGTGCCGCTGATCCTCAAGGCGGAAGTCTACGAAAAGGCCGGCGGCGGCCATCACCATGACCACGCGGCCGCACCGGCGGCCAGCAACGATGCGGTGAGCACGGTCGCGCCCGCTGGGAATGCGATGAGCTCTGCCGCGCCCGCGACCGCCGACGCCATGGCGCCGGCGGTGGAAGACGAAGGCTGGGCGCCGGCCGACGGTTTCGAGCGTTTCGCCTTCAGCGTGGTTGCCAATATCGTCACCGGCATCGGCTTCGCGCTGGTCCTGGTCGCGGTTTCCGAGTTTGCCGGCGGCGTCGGCAATTGGCGCCAGGGCGTGTTCTGGGGGCTGGCCGGCTTTGCCGTGTTCACGCTGGCACCAGGCCTTGGCCTGCAGCCGGAACTGCCGGCGATGCCGGCGGCCGATCTGCTTGCGCGCCAGATCTGGTGGACCGCGACGGCGGCGGCGACCGCCATCGGCCTTGGCCTGATCGTGTTTCGCAGATCGCTGCCATTGACCATCCTTGCCGTCTTGCTGATCGTTGCCCCGCACATCGTCGGCGCGCCGCAGCCCGACAGTTTCGAGACGCCTATCCCGGAAGGCCTGCACCATCAGTTCGTGGTGGCGGTGACGGTGACCAATCTGGTGTTCTGGCTGGTGCTCGGCGCGGTCGTGGGCGTGGTGCGCAGGCGCTTCACCGGCACGGCGACCAGCTTGCGCGACAGCTTTGCCTGATCGCGGCAAGCTGATTTTCATCATCGGCGGCGCGCGCTCCGGAAAGAGCGCGCACGCCGAAACATTGGCGATGGCATTGCCCCCGCCATGGGCGTATGTCGCCACGGCGCAAGCCTATGACGACGAGATGCATGAGCGCATCGCACTGCACCGCTCCCGGCGCGGCGAGGGCTGGTCGACCATCGACGCGCCGCTCGACCTTACCGAAGCGCTGGAGGCTTTGCCGGATGATCAGCCGGTGCTTGTCGACTGCCTGACGCTATGGCTCACCAATCATATGCTGGCCGGTCACGACGTCGAGGCGGAGTGCCGACGGCTGGCGGACGTGCTGTCGCGGCCGCGCGGACCGTGGTTCGTCGTGTCGAACGAGGTCGGGCAAGGCATCGTGCCCGACAATGCGCTGGCCCGGCGTTTTCGTGACGATGCCGGCCGGCTCAACCAGCGGGTCGCCGCGGTTGCCGACACGGTGCTGCTGATGGTGGCGGGGCTACCGCTCAAGGTGAAGTGAAATGACTGACATCGACGACAAGGATGAAGAACGCCATCGCGCCAAGATGGCCAAGCGCAAGGCGGTGCAGGACGCCGAGGTTGCGAGCAAGACGGTCGAGAAGGGGTTGCTGATCGTCAACACCGGTCCCGGCAAGGGCAAGACCACGGCCGCCTTCGGGCTGGCGCTGCGGATGCTCGGCTACGGCAAGCGCGTCGGCGTCGTGCAATTCATCAAGGGCAAATGGCATACCGGCGAGAAGGATGCGTTTGCCGCCTTCGGCGACCGCGTCGTCTGGCACGCAATGGGTGAGGGTTTCACCTGGGAGACCCAGGACCTGAAGCGCGATATCGCCGCTGCCGAGGCCGCCTGGGCCAAGGCGCTGGAATTGATCGACGATCCCTCGATCAGCCTTGTCGTGCTCGACGAGCTCAACATTGCGTTGCGCTACGACTATCTCGATCTCGATAAGGTGGTTGTGGCGCTGAAAGGCCGGCGCGAGGACCTGCATGTCGTCGTCACCGGCCGCAACGCCAAGCCAGCGCTGGTCGAGGCTGCCGATCTGGTCACCGAGATGGGTTTGACCAAGCATCATTTCTCGGCGGGCGTGAAAGCTCAGCAGGGCATCGAGTTTTAGAAAACCAGAACAGCGATCACCGCGATCAGGCCGAACAAGCCAATCAGCAGGAAATCAGCGACACGGTAGAGTTTCAGCGCGCGCCTGATGTCGCCGCTGTCGACATCGCGGCGGCCGCCTTCGCCCATGAAGATGTCGTCGACCATGACACCGCCATAGCTGCGTGGTCCGGCAAGCGCGAGCCCAAGCGCGCCGGCCATGGCCGCTTCGGGCCAGCCGGCATTGGGCGAGCGGTGTTTTTTCGCGTCGCGCCGTACCGCTTGCCAGCCGCCGTGGGGGTCGGCGCCCTCGACCAAGAAGGAAGCGAGCACGATCAGCAGCGCCGTCAGCCGCGATGCCGGCAGGTTGATCCAATCGTCGAAGCGCGCCGCCGCCCAGCCGAACGCCTCATGGCGTGGGGTGTGGTGGCCGATCATCGAATCGGCGGTGTTGGCCGCCTTGTAGGCGGCGCCGCCGGCCAGCCCGCCAACGCCGGTCCAGAAGGCGGGGGCGACGATGCCATCGGAAAAATTCTCCGCCAGGCTTTCGATCGCCGCACGGCAGACGCCTGCCCGGTCCAGCGTTTCGGGATCGCGGCCGACGATCCGCGAGACGGCGGCGCGGCCCATGTCGAGGCCTCCACTGTCGAGCGCGTCGGCGACGGCTTCGACATGTTCATGCAGGCTCTTCTGCGACAGAAGCGATGTTGCCAGAAGGACGGCAATGATCCATCCCAAGGGGACGAACCAGAGCAGAACGAGCTGCACGCAAAGACCTGTCAGCGCCGGCACCAGCACGATGACCAAAAGCGCCTGGACACCACGTTGGCGACGCAGTGCGTCGGGATCAGTGGCGCGGTTGAGCCTCAAGTCGAGAAAGGATATCAGCCTGCCGAACCACGTCACCGGATGGCCGATGGCGCGAAACAGCCAGTCGGGATAACCAAGGACGAATTCGACAAGCAATGACAGGAAAGCGATCAGGACTGACATGAGGCTTCTTGAAGGAGCGGTGGACCATGGTGGAAGTCTTGGCCGGGCAAGGGCGCTTTTCCCCAATGCCGTGCTGCCTTTCGTCGACCTCTCGACCGGTATCAATCCGCACTCCTACCCGCTTTTCGACCTGCCCGCCACCTCCCTGTGGCGGTTGCCGGAGGCCGCGCGTGGGCGCGAACTGATGGAGATCGCGGCCAACACCTATGGCGCGCCTTCCGCGGGAAACGTGGTGGCGGCGCCCGGGACGCAAATCCTGCTGCCGCGCGTAGCCTCGCTGGTGAGGCCCGGCAAGGCGATGGTGCTAGGGCCGACCTACGCCGAACACGCCCGGGCGGCAGCGATTGCCGGGCACGAGGTGGTCGAGGTCGCCGATTTCGCGGCGCTGGTCGACGCTGACCTCGCCATCATCGTCAATCCGAACAATCCGGATGGGCGCATCATCGAGCGCGACCGGCTGCTGATGCTGGCTGACGGACTTCGCGCCAAGGGCGGGCTGCTGGTCGTCGACGAGGCGTTCATGGATGTCGGTCCACGCGAACACAGCCTCGCCGCCGACGTCGGCCAGGGCGGCATTGTCGTGCTGCGTTCCTTCGGCAAGTTCTTTGGTCTGGCCGGCCTGCGGCTTGGGTTCGCACTTGCCGATGCGCCGACGGCTGAACGGTTGCACATGCAGTTCGGGCCGTGGGCCGTCGCCGGACCGGCGCTGGAATACGGCATCCGCGCGCTCGCCGATCTCGACTGGCAAGATGCGATGCGAGCGTCGCTGGCGGATGAGGTGGTGCGGGTTGATGCGCTGTTTGGCCGGTTCGGCGTTCGCGTCGCGGGCGGCACCATATTGTTCCGCTATCTCAGCCTGCCCGATGCCGGCGGCCTGTTTTCCGCGCTTGGCGAAAGTGGCATCCTGCTCCGGCATTTCTCCGACCGGCCGAATGCCCTGCGCGCCGGCCTGCCGGCAAACGAGGAGGAATGGCGCAGGCTTGAATCGGCCCTTGCCGAATGGGCGTCGCGGCGTGAGGATCGGTCGAAAGGTTCGAAACAATGATCCATGTCTGCTCGCTGGCGAAGATCGAGGAAACCGTTGCCAGGACCGGCGCCGACCGCATGCTGTCGCTGCTTGCCGCCGGAACGGACGTAATTCGACCAGCCTCGATCCCCCGGGAAAACCATCTGCATCTGGTCATGCACGACATCGCCGTGGCGCAGGAGGGGATGACCATGCCGGGCGAGGAGCATGTGCGCGACCTGCTTGATTTCGCGCGCCGCTGGGACCGCGCAAAGCCGATGGTCGTGCACTGCTATGCCGGCATCAGCCGCTCAACCGCCTCGGCCTATATCATCGCAGCGGCTTTGGCGCCGAAACGCGACGAGGTGGAACTGGCGCAGACGCTGCGCGCGCTGTCGCCTTCGGCGACGCCCAATCCACGGCTGATCGCTGTGGCCGACACGCTGCTCGAGCGCAATGGCCGCATGATCGAGGCGATCGAAGCGATCGGGCGCGGCGCCGACGCCTTCGAAGGCACGCCGTTCGCACTCAAGATCGATATTTAGGCGGCTACTTCAGCCACTCGGCGAGCTTGGCCTTGCGCACATCGCGCACCAGGCTGATGAAGCCATCGGCTTGATGTTCCGCCGTCAATCGGCCTTTCTCTGCCGTTGCAATGCTGGCGTCACCGACCACGCCGTTCGGGTTGAGATCGCTGGCGATCCAGGCGAAGGCATGCGTGCCGGTCTGGCGCAGAAGCGCGAATTCCTTCTCGGCGTCGGCGACGTTGGAAACGAAATTGTCGGCCTTGCCGATGTCGACGAGATCCGGCCGGAAATGCAGCATCAGCGAAGTCTCGACATCGCCCCCATGGATGCCGTGGCGGTCCTCGAGTTCGGTGTACATGCCGGCCGGACGGCCAAAGCGCTGCCAACTGGTCTTCACCGCCAGCATCTTTTCGCGCACGCGCAGTTCGCGCGTGACGATACCCATGATCTCTTCATTGCCGCCATGGGAATTGACGACGATGAGCTTGCGCACGCCGGCGCGCGCTATCGACAGGCCAAGCTCGGTCCACGCCTCGATCAGCGTCGTTGCCGGCAGGGTCAATGTGCCCGGCGCGTGCAGATGCTCGTTCGACTTGCCCACCGCCTGGACCGGCAGGATGCGGATATCGAGGTCCTCGGGCAGGCGTGTGATCACCGTGTCGAGCATGCCGTTCATGATCGAAGTGTCGGTCGAGACGGGCAGATGCGGCCCATGCTGCTCGATCGCCGCGACCGGCAGCACGGCGATCGTCGTCTCGGGATCGATCGAGGCATACTCGGTGGTCCGATAGTCGCCCCACCAGACGCGTCTTTTTGCTACGGTCATGTCACGCCTCTTCAAATGAGTCAGGGCAGACCTAGCGCGGTGTGCCCGGCCTGTCGATCACCCGGCCGCGATCGCCTCGACCTCGACCTTGAATTCGGCCCGGGCAAAGCCGGAAACGATCATCAGCGTCGAGGCCGGCGCCGGGCTCGAAAACAGCCGGTCGCGGACCTCCATATAGGGCCGCAGATGCGCGCGGTCGGTGACATAGGCGTTGATGCGCACGATGTCCGGCAATCCCAGCCCCGCTTCGCCCAGGATCGCCGCGATGTTCTTGAAGCAAAGTTCGGCCTGCGCGCCGGCGTCGTCCGGTATCTGGTCGTCCGCCGTGATGGCGACCTGACCGGAGCACAGCACCAGCCGCTTGCCGGCCGCCACCTCGACGCCGTGGCTGTAACGGGCAAAGGGCGGCTTGATCGACTTCGGGGTGAGGAACTTGAACATGGCAATCTCCTGGATATCGCCAGCCTAAGGCCGGATGCATGCACCATCAAGATGGCGGTGCATGTCGCCGGTGCGATTGTGGACAGGCGTTCAAAAAATAGGCACGATGCCCTTCGGTGCAGCACGACCTTTCCGGCTTTCGCAGATGGCTGTGGTGCAGGCGGGCGGGTCCCGGCGCGCGACGCCGGTGGCATGTGTCTTGCTTCTTGAATGTTTGGTGTCAAGCACGGCGCGCAGCGCGCCGGTGCAAATAAAGGGTGGTGGTGAATGTACGTGAAACAGAAGATTTCGGTCGCGGTGGTGGCTCTCCTTGCGGCCAGCACATTGGGCGCGGCGGCGAATGAAAAAGTCACTTTCGGCACCAACTGGCTCGCCGAGCCGGAACATGGCGGCTATTATCAGGCCGTGGCGGATGGCACCTATGCCGCCTGCGGCCTCGATGTCACCATCATGCAGGGCGGCCCGCAGGTCAGCGGCCGGCCGATGCTCCTTGCCGGCAAGATCGATTTCTACATGGGCGGGAACTTGCTGTCGGCCTTCGATGCCGTCCAGCAGGGCATTCCGATGCGTGTCGTGGCCGCCGATTTCCAGAAGGATCCGCAGGTCATCATGTCCCACCCCGGTGAGGGGCTCGACAAATGGGAAGACCTGAAGAACGCCGAGCAGTACATTCTGGGCGATGAAGGTGCGCAGACCTTCTTCCAGTGGATGGTCATCGAACTCGGTTTCGACGCTTCAAAGCGCGCGCCCTACACCTACAACACCGCTCCTTTCCTCGCCAACAAGAAGTCGATCCAGCAGGGCTACGTCACTTCGGAGCCGTTCGCGGTCAAGAAGGAAGGCGGCTTCGTGCCGAACCAGTTCCTGCTCGCCGACTATGGTTGGGACACCTATTCGACCACGATCGAGGTGATGCAGGACACGATCGACAAGAAGCCCGAGGTGGTCCAGTGCTTCGTCGATGGCTCGGCCAAGGGCTGGTACAAGTACCTCTACGGCGACAACAAGGCCGCCAACGATCTAATCAAGAAAGACAATCCTGACATGAGCGACGAGCAGATCGCCTTCTCGATCGACCAGATGAAGAAGTTCGGCCTTGCCGATTCCGGCGACACCGAGAAGCTCGGCATCGGCGCCATGACCGATGCGCGGATCAAGAGCTTCTACGACAAGATGGTCAAGGCCAAGGTCACGCCTGCAGGCATCGACATCACGAAGGCCTACACGCTGGCCTTCGTCAACAAGGGTGTCGGGCTCGAGCTGAAGAAATAGGCCGGCCCGGCATGATGCGGGAAAAGGTGGCGCAAACGCCCGCCTCGGACATGGCTCCGATCCTGCTGGCGCTGCGTGGCGTCGGCAAGGTCTTTTCCAATGGCGTGACGGCGCTCAGCGATGTCGACCTGACGATCCGGGAAGGCGATTTCCTGAGCCTGCTCGGACCATCGGGCTGCGGCAAGTCGACGGCGCTGCGGCTGATTGCCGGCCTGTCGACGCCGACATCAGGTGTGCTCGACTGGCGTGGCGGCGGTTCGCTCGACCGCGCGAATATCGGCTTCGTCTTTCAGGAGCCGACGCTGCTGCCCTGGGCCAGCGTCTTCGACAATGTCTGGCTGCCGCTCAGGCTGAAAGGCATTTCCCGCGCCAAGGCAGTTCCAGCGATAACGGAGATGCTGGCGCGTGTGCACCTGACCGGTTTCGAAGACGCCGTGCCGCGCGAACTGTCGGGCGGCATGAAGATGCGCGTCTCGATCGCTCGCGCCATGGTGACCAAGCCGCGCGTGCTGTTGATGGACGAGCCGTTCGCCGCGCTCGACGAGATCACCCGCTTCAAGCTCAACAACGACCTGCTGGAACTGTGGCAGGACGAACGCTTCACCGTCGTCTTCGTCACCCACAGTGTGTTCGAAAGCGTGTTTCTGTCCAATCGCGTCGTCGTCATGGCGGCGCGGCCGGGCAGGGTGTTCGACGAACTCGCCATCAAGGCATCCTATCCGCGCGACGAGGCGTTTCGCACCTCGCCGGATTATGCGGCCCTTTGCCGGCAGGCCTCGGATGTGCTGGTCAACGCCATCAATTCAACTGCGGGCTCGCATCATGACGGTCATTGACGGCACGTTGAAACTCGACCCCGAGGAAGCGCGGCGCGTGCGCCAGGAGCGGCTCGAGCGGATCGGTCGCTGGGTGCTGCCGCTGGCAATCATGGTCCTGGCGATCTGGCTGTGGGACCGTATCTGCGTGTGGAACGCGATTCCGCAATACATCCTGCCGCGCCCCGGCGTGGTGCTGACAACGCTCTACAACGATGCCGGCCTGCTGTTTTCCGCACTGCTGGTCACCTTGCGCATCACCTTCCTCAGCCTGCTCCTCGCGGTTGTCGGCGGTGTCGGCCTGGCGGTCTTGTTCGCGCAGTCGAAGTGGGTGGAGATGTCGTTCTTCCCGTTCGCCATCGTGCTGCAGGTGACGCCGATCGTGGCGATCTTTCCGCTGATCAACATCTATGTCGACAATCAGACGACCAAGCTTCTGCTGTGCGCCTGGATCGTCGCCTTCTTCCCGATCCTGTCCAACACCACGCTTGGCCTGAACTCGGTCGACCGCAATCTGCGCGACCTGTTCAAGCTCAACGGCGCGACGCGGTGGCAGCAGCTGCGCTATCTCAGACTGCCGGCGGCGATGCCGTATTTCCTCGGCGGGCTGAAGATCGCTGGCGGCCTGTCGCTGATCGGCGCCGTGGTGGCCGAGTTCGTCGCCGGCGCCACCGGCCAGTCGTCGGGGCTCGCCTCGCGCATTATCGAGGCCGGCTACCGGCTGAATGCACCCAGGCTTTTCGCGGCGCTATTTTTGATTTCACTTACCGGCATCCTGATCTTCCTCGTACTGTCGCTGATTTCGCATCTCATTCTGCGGCGCTGGCACGAAAGCGCACTGAAGCAGGAGCGTTAGTGCCTTGATACCAACCTCCGGTCCCTATCACCTCGCCAATGTCCGGCTTCACGCGTCGCTGACGCCGGGCCTCGCCGCGGCTTTCGACAGAGATGGTTTTGCGCTGACCGATATCACCGTCGCGGGCGGCAAGATTTCCAGCATCGCCGGTGCGCATGCCGCATCGAAGGTATCGGCCGGCGCCATCGACCTTGGCGGCCGTGTCGTGCTGCCGTGTTTCGTCGACTGCCACACGCATATCGACAAGGGCCATATCTGGCCGCGAAAGCCCAATCCTGACGGTACGTTCATGGGCGCTCTGAACGCTACGGGCGCCGACCGGACTGCCCGCTGGAGCGCCGAGGATGTGGCGCGCCGCATGGATTTCTCGCTGCGCTCGGCCTACGTGCATGGCACCCGGGCGCTCAGAACTCATATCGACAGCGTCGCGCCGCAGGAGGAAATCTCCTGGCCGGTGTTCGAGACGATGCGCGAGGCATGGCGTGGTCGCATCGAATTGCAGGGTGCCTGCCTGCTCGGCATCGAGGGCGTGCGCGACAAAAAATGGTTCGACAGGCTGGCGAAACGCGTGGCCGCCGCCAAGGGCGTGCTTGGCGTCGTCACCTATATGGTGCCAGACCTGGAAGAACTGCTCGACCACGTTTTCGCGCAAGCGATCAAGCATGGGCTCGATCTCGATTTCCATGCCGACGAGACCGACGATGTCGCCGCAATCTCGCTGAAGAAGATCGCCGAGGCGGCACTGTGGAACGGCTTCGAGGGAAAAATCCTCGTCGGCCATTGCTGCTCGCTGGCGCGGCAGCCGGATCTCGAGGTGCTGGACACGCTGGACAAGGTGGCGAGGGCCGGGCTCGCAATCGTGTCGCTGCCGATGTGCAATCTCTATTTGCAAGATCGTCGCGCTGATCAAACCACACCGCGCTGGCGTGGCGTGACGCTGCTGCACGAGATGAAGGCGAGGGGCATTCCGGTGGCCGTCGCTTCAGACAACACGCGCGATCCCTTCTATGCCTATGGCGATCTCGACATGCTGGAGGTCTACCGCATGGCGACACGTATCCTGCATTTCGATCATCCGGTCGCCGACTGGCCGCAGGCGGTCACCGCGACGCCGGCCAAGGTGATGCGGCTCGATGGCTTCGGCACGCTTGCCGCCGGAGGCGATGCCGACTTCGTGCTGTTTAAAGGTCGGAGCTGGACGGAATTGCTGTCGCGGCCCGAATCGGATCGCATCGTCGTACGCGCCGGACGCGCGATCGACCGGCAATTGCCCGACTATGCCGAACTCGACGAGTTGATGGTGGAATGATGGATGTTTCGGCGCTGAAACGCGATCTCGATGGGATGAAGCTCGACGACAATCCGGCCATCGTCCAGCAGAAGAGCCGCGACTTCTACTGGTATAGCCCGGTTCTGAAACAGCAGCTCGACCATGTCACCGGCGACCTGATCGTGACGCCGAAGACCGAAGCCGAGCTGATCCGCGTGCTTGCCGCCTGTCACCGCCACGGCGTGCCGGTGACGCCGCGCGGCAGCGGCACCGGCAATTACGGCCAGGCGATGCCCCTGTCGGGAGGCGTGGTGCTCAATCTTGCGGAGATGAACGAGATCAAGTCGATCGGCCCAGGCCGCGTGGTGACCGGACCCGGCGCGATCCTGGCCGACATCGACAAGGCGACACGGGCGCATTCCGGACAGGAATTGAGGCTGTCGCCCTCCACCTACAACACCGCTTCGATCGGCGGCTTCATCGCCGGCGGTTCTGGCGGCGTCGGCTCGATCAATTTCGGCGGATTGCGCGATTTCGGCAATGTGCTGCGCTTGCGCGTGGTGACGATGGAAGCCGAGCCGAGGGTGCTCGAACTGACAGGCGAAGACCTGCACAAGGTGACCCATGCCTATGGCACCAATGGCATCATATCAGAGGTCGAGATGCCGCTGACGGCAGCCTATGAGTGGATCGACGTCATCGTCGGCTTCGACGCATTCATGGATGCGGCCCGCTATGGCAATGCGCTGGCGTGCCAGGATGGCATCCTGACCAAGCTGATCACGCCGATCGCAGCACCCGTTCCGCAGCTTTACTTCAAGCGGCACCAGAAATTTTTCAGGGAAGGCCAAAGCATCTGCGTCGTCATGGTGGCGCAGCATGGGCTGGACGCCTTCCTCACCTTTACGCGCTGCGCTGGGGGCGAAGTGATCTTCAACGCCGCCCTTGCCGCGCCGGACGAGAAAAAGGGCTTGCCGCCGGCCTATGAGTTGGCCTGGAACCACACCACGCTCAGGGCGCTGCGCGTCGACCCCGCGATTACCTATCTGCAGTCGCTCTATCCCTTTCCCAACCAGCTGGCGCTGGTCGAGAAAGTGGATGCGATGTTTCCCGGCGAGGTGTTCTCGCATCTCGAATTCGTGCGGCTGGACGGCAACATCACCTGCTTTGGCCTGCCACTGGTCAACTTCACCACCGAGGCGCGGCTCAACGAGATCATCCGCCTGCACGAGGACAATGGCTGCCCGATCTTCAACCCGCACCGCTACACGCTGGAAGAGGGCGGCATGAAGCAGACGGACGCGGTGCAACTCGCCTTCAAGCGTGAGACCGACCCGCAAGGCTTGCTCAACCCTGGCAAGATGATCGCCTGGGAAAACCCGGACTATGATTATCGCTCGGGCCGGACTTTTCTGTTCAAGGGGCTGCAAAAGGCAGGCTGATAACGATGAAGCGTTGGCGCCAAGCCACCCCCCTCTGGCCTGCCGGCCATCTCCCCCTCAAGGGAAATTGGATGTCGCTTGGGCTTTCGCCAATTGCCAACGCCGCAACGGATTGGGGACGTCGAACCTGCCAATCTCCCCCCTTGAGCGGGAGATGCCCGGCAGGGCAGAGGGGGGCGCCTCGCGCTGACCTGCGGGATGTCCTCCCATGAACATCCTCGTCCTCTACGCCCATCCGGTCGAGACCAGCTTCAATGCCGGCCTGCACCGGATGATCGTCGAGCGGCTGACGGCGGCGGGCCATACAGTCGATGACTGCGACCTCTATGCCGAGGACTTCGACCCGCGGCTGACGCGGGCCGAGCGGCTCGGCTATCACGACCAGCGTGGACCAGGCGATGCGGTCACCGGCTACATTCAGAGGCTACAGGCAGCCGAGGCTCTGGTGTTGTCGTTTCCGGTGTGGAACTACGGCTATCCGGCGATCCTGAAAGGGTTTTTCGACCGCGTCTTCCTGCCCGGCGTGTCGTTCAAGCTTGTCGATGGCAAAGTGCAGCCGACGCTACACAACATCCGCAAGCTGACGGCTGTCACCACCTATGGCGGCAGCCGATTCCGCGCCATGCTGATGGGCGACCCGCCGCGCAAGGTTGTGAAGCGCATGCTGCGCGCCACGATCAAGCCTGGCGCTCCGGTCTCCTATCTCGCCCACTATTCGATGAACCTGTCGACCGACGAGACGCGGAAGTCCTTCACGGCGAAGGTCGCGGCCAGCATGGATGCATTTTGATGCGTGCGCTTGTGGTCTATTGCCATCCGGTGCCGGAGAGTTTTTGCGCCGCGGTCCGCGATACCGCCGTGGATGTGCTGACGCGGCGAGGCTGGGACGTGCGGCTGCTCGACCTTTATGCGGAAAAGTTCGATCCGGTGATGAGCTGCGAGGAGCGGCGTTCCTACAACGATCAGGCGCCGCGGGATCCGGCGCTGAAACCGCATTTCGAACTGCTCAACTGGGCCGAGGCGATCCTGTTCGTCTATCCGACCTGGTGGTACGGGCTGCCGGCGATGTTGAAGGGCTGGCTCGACCGCGTGTGGGCGACCGACATCGCTTTCAAGCTGCCGGCTGGCAAGGGAGGGATCAAGTCGCTGATGACGCATGTGACCAGGGTCGGCGTCATCACCACCTGCGGCGCGCCGACCTGGTGGAGCGTCGTCGTCGGCCAACCCGGACGCAAGACCTTGCTGCGCGGCATGCGGGCGCTATGCGCCAGACGCTGCAAGACGTTCTTTCTGCGCATTATTTGATGGATGCCTCGACGCCGGCGACGAGGGCGGCGTTTCTGGTGAAGGTACGGGCGAAGCTGGAGCGGTTTTAAGCGGCACTTCCCTTCTCCCCTTGTTGTGGGAGAAGGTGGCCTCGCGAAGCGAGGTCGGATGAGGGGTGTTCCAGAGAACACCGACGTCTCACTCCGCTGGAACACCCCTCAACCGTCTCGGCGCTTCTCCCACAAGGGGAGGAGGAAGAGGGCGCTACATCTTCGTTCGTTCCGCCTTCGGATCATACATCGGCTTCAGCGATGCCTCCGCCGCAAACCGCTCGCCGGCGATTTCGATTTCGTAGGTCGAGGCCAGCACATCTGCCTCGCTCTCGCCCTGGCAAGGCACATAGCCCAGCCCGATCGCACCGCCGAGATGGTGACCATAGTTGCCGGAGGTGATCGGACCGACGATCTTGCCGTCGCGCAGGATCGCCTCGTTATGGAAGAGCAGCGGCTGCGTATCCTTCAGGCGGAACTGGACCAGACGGCGGTCCAGTCCGGCTTCCTTCTTCTTCAGCACGGCATCTCGGCCGATGAAATCGCCCTTGGCCGTCTTCACCGCGAAGCCGAGGCCCGCCTCCAGCACGTTGTCTTCATCGGTGATGTCATGGCCGAAATGGCGGAAAGCTTTTTCGATGCGGCAGGAATCCAGCGTGTGCAACCCGCACAGCTTCAGCCCGACATCCGCGCCGGCATCGTCGATCGCCTCGAAGACATGGGCGGCCTGGTCGCTCGAGACATAAAGTTCCCAGCCGAGTTCGCCGACATAGGTGACGCGATGCGCCCGGGCGATGCCCATGCCGATTTCGATCTCCTGGAAGGTGCCGAACGGATTGTTCTCGTTTGAGAAGTCGTTGGGGCTGACCTTCTGGATCAGTTTTCGCGCATCCGGGCCCATCAGGCAAAGCACGCTTTCGGCGGCGGCAACATCAGTGATGACCACGAACTGCTCGCCGGCATGCCGGCGCAGCCAGGCGAGGTCGCGCTGCAGCGTGGCGCCCGGCACGACGAGGAAATAGGCAGTCTCCGAAAGCCGCGACACGGTGAGGTCGCTCTCGATCCCGCCGCGCTGGTTGAGCATCTGGGTATAGACGATCTTGCCCGGCGCCACGTCCATATCGTTGGCGCAGAGCCTTTGCAGGAAGGCGCAGGCATCGCTGCCCTCGACGCGGATCTTGCCGAACGAGGTCATGTCGAACAGGCCGACCTTATTGCGGACGGCTAGATGTTCCTCGCGCTGGTTGTCGAACCAGTTCTGCCGCTTCCAGGAATAGCGATATTCGCGTTCCTGTCCTTCGCGCGCGAACCAGTTGGCGCGCTCCCAGCCGGCGACTTCGCCGAACACGGCGCCACGCGCCTTCAGATGCTCATGCAGGGGCGAGCGGCGCACACCACGCGATGTCGCCATCTGGCGGTAGGGGAAATGGTCGGCATAGAGCAGGCCGAGCGTTTCGGTAACGCGCTCCTTGAGATAGCGGCGGTTCTTCTGAAACGGCTGGGTGCGGCGGATGTCGACTTCCCAGAGGTCGAACGGCGCTTCGCCATCGTTGATCCACTGCGCCAGCGCCATGCCGGCGCCGCCGGACGAGATGATGCCGATCGAATTGTAGCCGGTCGCCGTCCAGTAGCCGCGCAGCTCCGGCGCCTCGCCGAGATAGTAGCGGTCGTCGGGAGTGAAGCTTTCAGGGCCGTTGAAGAAAGTGTGGATGCCGGCGGTGGCCAGCATCGGCATGCGGTTGACGCCCATTTCGAGGATCGGCTCGAAATGGTCCATATCCTCGGGCAACTGGTCGAAGCAGAAATCCTCGCGAATGCCATCCATGCCCCATGGCTTGGCCACCGGTTCGAAGGCGCCGAGCATCATCTTGCCGGCGTCTTCCTTGTAATAGGCGCACTCGTCCGGCACGCGCAGCACCGGCAGCCGGCCGAGGCCGGGGATCGGCTCGGTGACGAGATAAAAGTGCTCGCAGGCGTGCAGCGGGATGTTCACGCCGTTCCGGGCGCCGAGGTCGCGCGCCCACATGCCGGCGCAGTTGACGACGATGTCGGTTTCGATCGTGCCCTGGTCTTCGCCTTGCGCCCAGGACACGCCGGAGACGCGGCCATTTTTCGTATGGATCTTTGTGACCTTCGCATTCTCGGCGATGGTGGCGCCGCGCTGACGCGCACCCTTGGCCAATGCCATGGCGATGTTGGCGGGGTCGCACTGGCCGTCGAGCGGCAGATGCACGGCGCCGACCACGTCGGAGACGTTGAGATGCGGGTACATCTCTTTGACTTCGTTGGGAGAAATCTCACGCACGTCGACATCGAAGGCGCGGGCGAGCGACGCCTGCCTGTAGATCTCGTGCTTGCGCTCTTCGGTCAGCGCCACGGTGATCGAGCCGACCTGGCGCATGCCGGTGCCGACCTCGGTCTCGGCTTCCAGCTTGACATAGAGATCGGCCGAATATTTCGCCAGCCGGGTCATGTTCTGCGAGCCGCGCAACTGTCCGATCAGCCCGGCGGCATGCCATGTCGTGCCCGAGGTCAGCTGCTTGCGTTCCAAAAGCACGATGTCGGTCCAGCCGAGCTTGGCCAGATGGTAGGCGACCGAACAGCCGGAGACGCCGCCGCCGATGATGACGGCTCGCGCTTTGGTGGGAAGGATCCTGGCGGTCATGCGGCCTCGCGGCGGTAGCTGGAAACGAAACGGCGCAGCCGCGTGGCTGCTTCCTGCAATACGGGCTCGGGCTGGCACAGGCTGATTCTGATATGGCCAGCTGCGGCTTCGCCGAAACTCGAGCCCGGCATGACGCCGACCTTCTCCTTGTCGAGGAAGGCGAAGGCGAATTTCTCGTCGTCGGGTTCGACATCGGATATGTCGAGCATGACATACATGCCGCCTTCGGAACCGCGCACGGTGACATCGTTCATGCCGCGCACCGCATCGAGCAGGACGGTGCGGCGTGCCGCGTAGCGTTCGGCGATGTCCTTGACGCCATAGTTCTGCTCCAGCGCCTCGGTGCAAGCGATCGAGATGAAGGCGGGCAAGCCGTAGGTCGTCACCAGATTGAGGTTGATCAGCAATGTGATCATTTTCTCAGGACCGGTCAGCCAGCCCATGCGCCAGCCGGTCATGCCGTGGCTCTTGGACATGGAATTGATGACCAGCGTGCGCTCGGCCATGCCTGGCAGCGAGCGCGGCGAGATGTGCTCGCCGCCGCCCAGCGTCCAGTAGACCTCGTCGGACAGCAGCCACAGGTCATACTCGCGGCAAACCTCGGCCAATTGTTCCAGCCGCTCGCGCGAATAGACCGCACCGGTCGGGTTGTTCGGCGTGTTGATCAATATGGCGCGTGTGTTGGGCTTGAGTGCCGCGCGGATCATGTCCGCGCGGGGTTGGAAACCATCCTCGGCCGGTGTCTCGACGACGGTGAAACTGGCACCCGCCGCACTGAAGGTGTTGGGATAGGTGGCATAATAGGGGGCGACGACGATGGCGTGGTCGCCCGGGTCGAGAACAGCCTGCACGGCCGCGTAAAGTGCGGCCTGGCCGCCTGGCGTGGCGATGACCTCTTCCGGCATCGTCTCGACGCCGGTGCAGGCGCTGGAGGCCGCCGCCATCGCCTTGCGCAGGCGTGGCAGGCCAGGCAGTGGCGTGTAGTGATGGTTGCTGCCACGGACCGCGACCACACAAGCTTCGATCGTTTCCGAAGGCGTGTCGAAATCATGGTCGCCGGCCGACAGCATGATGATGTCCTCGCCGGCTTCCTTGCGGTTCCAGGCGGCGAAATGAACCTCCCAGCCGTCCTTGCCCGATGGCACGATGCCGGTAATGCGCGATGATGGTCTAGGCATGTGAGACTCCCGAGATCGCGTAGCCGTTCCGTTGCAGCCGGTCGCGCAAGGCGGCGATATGGGCAGGACCGACCTCGCAGCAACCGCCGACGATGTCCGCACCCGCTTCCACCCAGCCGACAGCCTGTTCGGCATAAGCGTCCGGACCGAGGTCGTGGCGGGCATGTAGTACATCCACCGTGCCGCCATGCTTGAGCGCTTCGGTGGAGGTGAAGCCATTGGCATAGGCGCCGACCGGGCCGCCCAGCTCGATCAGTTCCGGCAAGGCCGCCGCGATCGCTTCCGGGCGGCAGCAGTTGAGCAGCCGCGCCGCCACCGGCAGATCGCCAAGCGCCTCCGCCGCCGCCGCAATCGTCTCGCCACTGCGCAAGCGTGGCGTGCCGTGATCGGCCAGTGTCCATGACACCCAGACAGGCTTGCCGCTTTCCGATGCGGCGGTGACCGCGGCCCGCGCTTCCTCTGATGACGCCATGGTCTCGCACAGGAACAGGTCGATGCCGTCCGCCTGCTCGGCGACGATACGGCGGTAGATGTCGAGCGTGTCCTGGTAGGAGATGGTCAGCGCCGGCGCGTAACTGCCGAAAAGCGGCGACAGGCAGCCGGCGATGGCCGCATCGCCCGCCTCGTCGCGCGCTTGCCTGGCCAGCTCGATGCCACGCTTCTGCAATGGCTTGAACAAGTCTTCCGCGCCTTCGCGCGCCAAGCGTTCGGGCGTCGCCGAATAGGTGTTTATGGTGATGATACGGGCGCCGGCGCGGATGAATTCGGCATGCAGGCCGCGCACAAGGTCCGGTTCGTCTATCAGCACCCTGGCCGACCACAGCGGCGTCGGCTCGGACTTGCTGCGCCGCACCAGCTCCTGACCCATGCCGCCATCGGTGAGGATAACGTTCTTCATGCCCGCAGCCTTTCGTTCCTGGGATCCCACAAGGGCTCGTCCTGCTGCACGACTGCCTTGAAGCGATCGCCGAAGATGTCGACCTCGACGGCGGTGCCGGGTTCGGTCAGGTCGGCGCGCAGCATGCCGAGCGCGATCGACTTGTCGACGCGATGGCCCCAGCCCCCCGATGTCGTCTCGCCGACGATCTGGCCGTCATGCCAGAGCGTCGACATGTAAGGCGCGTCGCAATCGCCGGGATTTTCGACCACCAGCGTGACGAAGCGTTTCTTCACGCCTTGCTGTTTCTCGTTCTGGAGCGCCGACTTGCCACGGAAGTCGGGCTTTTCCCATTTAACGAAACGCTCCAGCCCGCCCTGCAGGATCGAGTAGTCCGTCGACAGGTCGCCCTTCCAGGTGCGGTAGCCCTTTTCCAGACGCAGCGAATCGAGCGCGTACATGCCGAACGGCTTCAACCCATGATTCTGCCCGGCGGCGCAGATCGCATCGAAGACAGCGGCGGTGTCGTCGACCCTGGTGTGGATCTCCCAGCCGAGCTCGCCGGCGAAGGAGACACGGACCAGCTTGGCCCAGCGGCCGGCAATCCTGGTCTCCTGATGGGTCAGCCATGGCAGGGTCAGGTCGGCATCACAGACATCGGCAAGGATTTTTCGCGAATTGGGACCGGCCAGGATCTGCGTGGAGAATTCCTCCGTCCGGTCGATCAGCTTGAACGCCGCATCCCCGGGCATGTGCGATTTCAGCCATTCGAAGTCATGCCACTGCGCCACCGCCGCGGTGATCAGCGTCATGGATTCCTCGCCATGGCGTACCACCGACATTTCGGTGACGATGCGGCCCTTGTCGTCGGAGAAATAGACGAGGCCGATGCGGCCAGGCTTCGGCACCAGGCCGGTCACTTGCCGGCTCAACCACTCGGCGGCACCTGGGCCCTCGAGGTTGAAGCGCGAGAAGCCGGGCAGGTCGAGGATGCCCGCGGCGTCACGCACGGCCAGGCACTCTTCACGGACGCGATGCTGCCAGGGTCCGTCGCGGCGGAAGGTCAACGTGGCTTCCTCGGAGACGTCGTCGCCGTCCTGCGCGTACCAGATAGCGCGCTCCCAGCCATTATAGGCATCGAAGCGGGCGCCGAACGCCTTGATGCGATCGTGGACCGGCGACAGTTTTCTGTCACGTCCTTCCGGCCAGGCGTGACGTGGGAACTGGATGGCGTATTCGTTGCCATAGATTTCCATGCCCTTGGCCACGCAATAGTCCGGCGCGGAGGCAAAGGAAGTAAAGCGGCGCGGATCGCACGACCACATGTCCCATTCGGTCTGGCCTTGCGTCACCCATTCGGCCAGCACCTTGCCGGCACCGCCGCCTTGGGCGATGCCGAAGGTGAAGACGCAAGCCTCGAAGGCGTTGGGAACGCCCGGCATCGGACCGATCAGCGGATTGCCGTCCGGCGCGTAAGGGATCGGGCCGTTGATGACCTTGGAGAGTCCAGCTGTGCCCAGGATCGGCACGCGGGCAACCGCATCGGCCAGATAATGCTCCAGCCGGTCGAGATCGTCGGGGAAGAGCTGGAAGGAAAAGTCCTCCGGCATGGGGTCGTTGTGGGTGGCCCAATGCGCGCGGCAATTGCGCTCATAGGGGCCAAGATTCATGCCAGCCTTTTCCTGGCGCAAATAGTATGAGGTGTCGACGTCGCGCAGCAGCGGCAGCTTCTTGCCCTGTTCCTTCGACCAGGCGGCGAGCTCGGGGATTTCCTCGAACAGTATGTACTGGTGGCTCATCACCATCATAGGCACTTCGCGGCCGAACATCTTGCCGACTTCGGCGGCGCGGTAGCCGGCTGCATTGACGACGATCTCGCAGCGGATCTCGCCTTGCGCTGTTACGACCACCCATTCGTCCTTCTCGCGTCGCACGCCGGTGACGGGGCAGAAGCGGATGATTTTCGCGCCCATGTCGCGCGCGCCTTTAGCCAGCGCCTGCGTCAACTGTGCCGGGTCGATGTCGCCGTCGCTCGGATCGTAGAGTGCGCCCTTCAACTCGTGCGTTTCGAGGAAGGGGTAGCGGCGCTTGATCTCGTCGAGCCCGACCACGTCTATGTCCATGCCCTGGTGGCGGCCCATGCCCTTGGCGCGCTGGAATTCCTGCATGCGCTCGTTGGAGTGGGCGAGCCTGAGCGAGCCGGTGACATGGTAGTTCATGGGATAGTCGACCGCGTCGGCGAGCCCACGATAGAGCTCGGTCGAATAGCGCTGCATGTTCATCAGCGACCAGGAGGAGGAGAAGGTCGGCACATTGCCGGCAGCATGCCAGGTCGAGCCCGAGGTCAGCTCGTTCTTTTCCAGGAGCACGCAGTCGGTCCAGCCGGCCTTGGCCAGATGATAGAGCGAGGAGGTGCCAACAACGCCACCTCCGATGATCACCACGCGCGCCGTGCTCGGCAAACCCGCCATGTTCTTCTCCCAATCTTCAAGCGCGCCGCGCTTTATTTTTGTTTGATGCATGTCGTTATCCCAAAACCGCTCCACGGTTTGGGCGACATGCACTCAATAGACTGGTGGCGAAACCACCCAGATGACGACCGCCGGCTCGCTTCCCGGATTACGCCAGCGGTAAGGCTTGCCTTCGAAGCGGAAGGAGTCGCCTTCGCCAAGCCGGTGCCAGGCCCCGGCTATTTCGATGTCGAACTGCCCGGACGCGATGTATCCGGCCTCCTCCGTCGGCCGGCGGGCCTCGCTCTTCAACTCCGCGCCCGGCGCGAAGACCGACCGCACCATCTCGAAGCTACCACCGAGGTCCGGTGACAGAAGCTCCTCCACCAGGCCGGATTCGCTGGTGCCAAGCGTGCGACGCTTGCCGGCGCGCACCACCACGCCGCGCTCGCTTTCCACGGGCACGTCATGGCTGAAGAACAGGCTGATCGGCACGCCGAACAACTCGGCGAAGGCCCTGAGGTCACTGAGCGATGGCGTCGACAGGCCGCGCTCGACCTGGCTGACCCAGCCGACCGACCGGCCGAGTTTCAGCGCGATCTCGGCCAGCGTCAGCCCGCGCACCCGGCGCAAGGCCCTGATATCGCCGGCCAGGACTCGTTCGTCAGCTCCCTGTAATGTTCGTGCGGTAGGGGAGGCCAAATCGCTCACTTCATGAAAAATTGCAGTCGAATTTCATGAGAAATGAAGCTCATGAAAAAATCAAGTAGATTTTCACCAATGCTCAAGATTTGCTTGCAGGATTTTGACGGTTCATGCAAAGGCTCCGCCGCGAGCGGCGAGTGGGGACGTCCGATCGACACAATGGCTAAGGGACGGCCCATGCTGGAAAAGAAGGCTCGAATCGCGGTTGATGCCGAGATCGTCGACGATGCGATCATGTCGCGCCGTTCGGTGCGCGCATTTCTGCCCGACATGGTCGACGACGAGACGATCCGTGACATATTGACTGTTGCGGCGCGGGCTCCCTCCGGCACCAACATGCAGCCCTGGCGGGTCTATGTCACCAAAGGCGGGACCAAGCAACGGATCACGGATGCCATCATGAACTCCGGCATCCGCGCGGAAAAAGCCGACTGGGACGAATACCGCTATTATCCCACCCAGTTCTTCGAGCCTTACCTCACCCGCCGCCGTGCCAACGGGTTCGGCCTCTACGGCGCGCTCGGCATCGGCCGCCGGGAAGTCGACAAGATGCGCGCCCAGCACGACCGCAACTTCGTCTTCTTCGACGCGCCGGTCGGCATGATCTTCACCATCGACCGCCGGCTCAACCAGGGTTCGTGGATCGACTACGGCATGTTCCTGCAGAACATCATGGTCGCGGCGCGGGGCAGGGGTCTGCATAGCTGTCCGCAAGCGGCCTTCGCGCCCTATCACCGGCAGATCCGGCCGGTGCTCGACATTCCCGACGAGGAGATCGTCGTCTGCGGCATGGCGCTCGGCTATGAAGACACGTCCAAGCCCGAGAACGCCTTCCGCACCGACCGTGAGCCGCTCGAGGAATGGGTGACGTTCAGCGAATAGGTTCGTCCGGCGCAGCCCCGCTATTCCGTATTCATGTGCGCGCCGTGGCCGCTGACATGGGCGCCGTCCCGCGGCGTCAGCTTGAGATAGGCGAGCAGCGCGCAGAGCGTGATGATGCCCTCGATCACGAACAGGATCCGGAAATCGCTGGCGACGGCCGGCCCGCCGCCGGCGAGAAACGACAGCATCGCAGCCGCCAGGCCGACGCTGATCGCGACCGCCAGCTGCCAGAGGATATAGTAGAGCGCACTGAAGCGGGCGAGTTGTTCGGGCGCGATGTCGGAATAGGCGAGGTTGCCGGTCGAAGCCCATTGCACCGAGCGAAAGACGCCAAAGACGAAGATGTAGGTGAGCGTGATCCAGACCGGAGTCGTTGCTTGCATCAAGGCGAAGCCCGCGACCATGGCGGCAACAACGGGTGTGTTGAAGACCAGCACGCGGCGAAAACCGAAACGGTTGAGGACGCGTGGCATGAAGACACGCATACCCACCGAACCGACCGCCGCCACGAAGGTCAGCGATCCCGCCTGCACCGCGCTCATGCCGAAGCCGAGCTGGAACATCAGCGGCAGCAGGAAGACGACGGAGCTGAGACCGATCGTGTCGAGCCCGCCGCCGGTAAGGAAGGAGATGCGGAAGGTGCGGATGCGCAGGAGCTTGAGATCGAGCAGGGGATTGCGCACGCGCAGGCAGTAGAAGGAGGCGGCCGTCAGGATGATGAGCGCCAGCGCAAGCTCGGCGGCGATCATGCTGCTGGCGGCGTCTTTCGCCGCGAGCGAGTCCATGCCGAAGACCAGCAGGACCATGCCGCCGCCGACCAGCACAAAGCCTGGAAAATCGAACCGCGTGCGCACCGGCTTGGTCATTGTCGGAAACAGTGAGGCGGCAAGAATAGCCGCCGCGAGCGCGAACGGCACGTTGATGAAGAAGATCCAGCGCCAGGAGATGTAGGTGGTCAATGCGCCGCCGACGAGCGGACCGACCAGCGGCCCCGACTGCCCGGCCAGTGAGATATACATGTTGATCTTCAAGGTCCGGCTGCGCGGGAAAGTCGACAGGATCACGACCTGGCCGAGCGTGCCCATCAGAGCGCCACCGAAGCCCTGCAGCGCGCGGGCGCCGACCAGCATCCAGATGTCGTTCGACAGCCCGCACAGGGCCGATGAAGCGGCAAACACCAGCAAGGCAAAGCAATAGACATTGCGCAGGCCGAAACGGTCGGCGGCCCAGCCGCCGAGCGGCATCGAGATGATCAGGCTGGCGACGTAGACGGTGATCAGCAGGCCGAGCTGGCTGGGCGGACGGCCAAGGCTTTCGCTGATGCCCGGCAGCGCCGTCACCACGACATTCTGGTCGAGGCTGGTCATGAACACGCCGCAGGCAACGGTCAGCGGCAGCAGGAGCAAGGCTCTGGCCGACACATCGGCGCGATCGGTAGCGCCGGCGGATAGTTCAGCGGTCATGGGGATGTTCGAACCAAATATGCCGACCCTGAGACGGGATTTTCAACCCCTTGGACCGGTTGAACGGGCCACGTTTTCCATCATGGGCGCCCGCGGCGGGATTCTCTAGCGGCAGAACCAGCCGGCGTTGAGGCCAGAGGCAGCGGCTCTAAGGCCACACCGCCTACTGCACCTCATAGCCGACTTCCTTGCTGGCGTGGCAGAGCGCCTTCCAGAACGAGCGCGCGAAGGAGCGGAAGACATAGATGTCGAACTGGTCGGTGCCGGTACGCTGGATCTGGGCGAAGACATCGTGATGCGTTGTCGAGCGGCCGGCGCCGACCGGAAAGGCGGGCAGGGCGAAGTCGATGGCGAAGAATTTCGACAGCACCCATTCGGCCTTCGGCCCGGCGATGCGGATGGCGGTGCGGCCATGCGACAGGTCCGTCACCGTGCCGATGGCCGGCGTCACTGCTTTGGCGAAGGCCGCGGCCAGTCCTTCGGCTTCATCGGTTACCGTGAACTTTCCCGGTGCGAAGCCGAACACCGATTTCACGCCGTCGCTCAAGCCGCCGCCAGCGCCGTCGGGCAGCGCAAGCCCGGTGACGCCGCGGATGGCCGCGATCAGTTTCTTCTCTTCGCCCGGCCATGCCGCGAGTTGCACGATCGAGCCCGGCCGGCTTTCGGTGAGCAGTATCTCGACGCCATGTTCGAAATTCCCGTGCGAGCCGACATGGAACTCCGGCTCGAGGGGCGATTGACGCTCAGCCATGCATGCGGGTCCCTTCCGGATCGTAGAAGTGGTTGGAGACGATCTCCACGGGACCGAAGCGGTTGCGCAAGGGATCGGAGACATGGGCGCGCGTGCCGTGCCTGGCCTTGCCGCCCTTGACCAGCGCCAGCGCGATATGCTTGCCGAGCGCCGGCGAATAGCAGCAGGCGGTGATGTGCCCGACCGAGCCGTGCGGATTGGCTTCGTCGACCTCCTCGACAATGTGCGCGCCGCCATTGAGCGGCCGGTTGTCGAGCGCGACCAGGCCGACCAGTTCCAGCCGCTCGGACGCAACGAGACCTTCGCGGTCCATCATCGCCGAGCCGATGAAGGGCTTCTTCTTCGACAGCATCCAGTCGAGATGCAGGTCGCGCGCCGTGGTGCGGCCGTCGATCTCGGCGCCGGTGACATGGCCCTTCTCGATGCGCATCGTGCCCAGCGCCTCCAGCCCGTAGGTGACCAGCCCGAACGGCTTGCCGGCTTCGATCAACGCTTCCCAGACATGGGTGCCGTGGCCGGCGCCGCAATAGACCTCGAAGGCCATTTCACCGGAGAAGGACAGCCGGCAAATCATCACCGGCACAGCTGAAATCTCGCCGTGCACGATGCCCATGAAGGGCAGCGTCGCATTGTCGACAGCCGTGCCGGTGACACAGGCGGCCAGAATCTGCCTCGCTTTCGGCCCGCCGATCGCGGCTCCCGCCCATTCGTCGGTCACGGAGGTGACGTGGACCTTGAGTTCCGGCCAGATCACGTCGAGGAAATATTCCAAATGCTGCATCACCTTGCCGGCACTGGCGGTGGTGGTGGTCATCAGGAAATCCTGTTCGCCAAGCCGCCAGGTGGTGCCGTCGTCGAAAGCAAAACCGTCCTCGCGCAGCATCAGACCGTAGCGCGCCTTGCCGACCGCGAGGGTCGAGAACATGTTGGTGTAGACGCGGTCGAGGAACGCGGCCGCGTCGGGGCCCTGCACGGCGATCTTGCCCAGCGTCGAGACATCGACGATGCCCGCACTTTCGCGCGTCGCCTTGGCTTCGCGCACGTAGGCCTGTTCGATGGTTTCGCCTGAAAGCCCGTAGATCATCGGCCGGTACCAGAGGCCGGCCGAATACATGGTCGCGCCATTGGCGACATGCCAGTCATGCATCGGCGTCAGCCGTTCGGGCTTGAGATCGCCGAAGCGCTCGGCTGCCAGCGAGCCGATCGACACCGGTGCGAAGGGTGGCCGGAAGCGCGTCGTGCCGACTTCCGGGATTGGCTTGCCGAGCGCTTCCGCCATGATGGCAAGGCCGGGGACGTTGGAGCTCTTGCCCTGGTCGGTGGCCATGCCGAGCGTGGTGTAGCGCTTCAGGTGCTCGACAGAGACGAAGCCTTCGCGATGCGCCAGGCGGACATCCTCGGCCGTGACGTCGTGCTGGAAGTCGACAAAGCTCTTGCCGCTGCCCTTGATTTCGAACACGGGCGCGGGATCTGGATCTCCAGGCGTTGCCTCGACAGCGGGCAATGCTACCGGCGCGGCGGTTCCGCCAGCCGCGGCAATGCCTGCGGCGCGCCCTTCGGCGATCGCCTCGACCGTCGAAAAGCTGCCGGTGAAGGCGCCCGCGCCGATCCAGTTTTGCGTCGGCTTGGGCGGCAGGAAGGCCTGCCGGGCGGCGTTCCATTCCGCCTTGGCGCCGGCCTGGCTG
>NZ_JAPYKP010000046.1:0-37047 GCF_037179725.1 Mesorhizobium sp. Cs1321R2N1
TTGCCTTCGCCTTCGGCTGGACGCCCTGCATCGGCCCGGTGCTGGGACCGATCCTGACGCTGGCCGGCGGCCGCGAAACCGTGGGCGAGGGCGCGCTGCTGCTCGCCGCCTATTCGCTGGGGCTGGGCATCCCGTTCCTGATCGCCGCGCTGTTCTCAGGCGCCTTCATGCGCTTCCTCGGCAAATTCCGCGTTCACCTCGGCCTTGTCGAGAAGGCGATCGGCGCGCTGCTGGTGGTCGCCGGCGTGTTCTTCCTCACCGGCGGCGTGCAGACCGTGTCCTACTGGCTGCTGGAGAATTTTCCGGTGCTGGGGCGGTTGGGCTGAGGCTTGTCGGCGTGGGGCGAGGCACGGGATTGAGCCGCGGACCCGCCGATTAAGAGTCAGCTGCTCTACCATCTCACCGGAATTTAACCGCATTGGTGCAGCATGGCGCCACTGCTAGCATGTCTTGATTCCCAACGCATTTCATATGGTTGCCTTTCCATGAACCAGAGAACCTGCCTGTCCGTCATCCTCGCCGCCGGCGAAGGCACACGCATGAAGAGCGCGCTGCCGAAGGTGCTCCACCAGATCGCGGGGTTGCCGATGGTCGCCCATGTGGTGAAGGCGGCCGAGGCCGCTGGCGCGACCGGCGTGGCGCTGGTGATCGGTCATGGCGCCGACGAGATGCGCAAGACGGCGGCGAAGTTCGCACCTGAGGCTGAGACCTTCGTGCAGGAAAAGCGCTTGGGTACGGCGCATGCAGTGATCGCTGCCCGCGCAGCGATATCAAAGGGTTATGACGATGTTCTTGTCATGTTTGGCGACACGCCGCTGATCGATGCGGATACCCTGACGGTGGCGCGGCTGAGGTTGGCGGAAGGTGCTGCCGTCGTGGTGATCGGATTCCGCCCACCCAATCCGACCGGCTATGGTCGGCTGATCGAAAAGGGCGGCAAGCTGATTGCCATCCGCGAGGAAAAAGACTGCTCCGAAGAGGAGAGGAAAATCGGCTTCTGCAACGCCGGCATGATGGCGGTGGCCGGCGCGCACGCGCTGAAACTGCTCGACGCCGTCGACAACAAGAACGCCAAGGGCGAGTATTATCTCACTGACATCGTCGAGATTGCCGGCGCACAGGGTCTCGATGTCGTTGCCACCGAAGCCAGCTTCGAAAGTGCGCTCGGCATCAACAACCGCGCCGAACTGGCGCAAGCCGAAGCCATCTGGCAACAGCGCCGGCGCCATGAGGCGATGCTGTCGGGCGTGACGCTGATTGCGCCGGAAACAGTCTATTTCTCGCACGATACCGAAATCGGCGCCGACACGATCGTCGAGCCCAATGTCTGGTTCGGACCGGGTGTGATGGTTGCCTCGGGTGCCAAGATCCACGCCTTCAGCCATATCGAAGGCGCCACCATCGCCTCCAATTGCGATGTCGGGCCGTTCGCACGGCTGCGGCCAGGCGCCGATCTCAGGAACAAGGCCAAGGTCGGCAATTTCTGCGAGGTCAAGCAGGCCGTTATCGAGGAGGGCGCCAAGGTCAACCACCTGACCTATATCGGTGACGCGCGCGTCGGCGCTGGGGCCAATATCGGCGCCGGCACCATCACCTGCAACTACGATGGCTATTCGAAATTCTTCACCGACATCGGCGAGGGCGCCTTCATCGGCTCCAATTCCTCGCTCGTGGCACCCGTCACCATCGGCAATGGCGGCTATATCGCCTCGGGCAGTGTCATCACCGAAAGCGTTCCCGACGACGCTCTGGCCTTCGGCAGGGCTCGCCAGAAGACGATCCCCGGCAAGGGGAAGGAGTTGCGCGAACGGTTTGCTTCGGCCGCGGCGGCGAAGAAGAAGGCAGCCGGCGCCGACCATTAGCCATTGGTCGACAAGTCTGCTTTCTTGCCGAAGCAATCGAAAAAAACGAACGATTGCGGTAACCGGATTGCAAGAGCGGTCTGTCATGGTGCATGCGTGCGCAAGTGTCCGTTACACCGGACGAAATGCAATGTGACTTTCGCGGCAGGCCGGCCACCCCTAAATAGCGCTGGTTTTCCATGGGCAATCGGGGACTGTCTGCATGTGCGGTATCGTTGGAATCGTCGGCCACTCGCAGGTTGCGCCGCTCATCGTCGACGCGCTGAAGCGGCTCGAATATCGCGGTTATGACTCGGCAGGCGTCGCCACCATCGAAAAGGGTCAACTTGGCCGCCGCCGTGCCGAGGGCAAGCTGGTCAACCTCGAACGCCGGCTCAAGGACGAGCCGCTCGACGGCACTATCGGTATCGGCCATACGCGCTGGGCAACCCACGGCGTGCCCAACGAGACCAATGCGCATCCGCACTTTTCGGAGGGCGTCGCCATCGTCCACAACGGCATCATCGAGAATTTCGCCGAACTGCGCGACGAGTTGGTCCGCGACGGCTATTCCTTCTCGTCGCAGACCGACACCGAGGTCGTGGCGCATCTGGTGGCACGGGAACTCGCGAAAGGTCTGAAGCCGGTCGAGGCCGCGCACAAGGCGCTGAAGCGGCTGGAAGGCGCTTTTGCGCTGGCTATCATGTTCAAGGGCGACGAGAACCTCATCGTCGGCGCCCGCAACGGCCCGCCTCTGGCCGTCGGCCATGGCGATGGCGAGATGTTTTTGGGCTCCGACGCCATTGCGCTCGCTCCGTTCACCAATTCGATCACCTATCTCGAGGACGGCGACTGGGCGGTGGTGCGCCGCGAGAGCGTCGCCATCTTCGATATCGACGGCAAGAAAGTCGACCGCAAGCGCCAGCAGTCGCTGTCGACCAGCTTCATGGTCGACAAGGGCAACCGCCGCCATTTCATGGAAAAGGAAATCCATGAGCAGCCCGAAGTGATCTCGCACACACTGGCGCACTACGTCGATTTCGTCTCCGGCATCTCCAAGCCGCTCGACCTGCCATTCGATTTCGCCAAGATCGGCCGCCTGGCTATCTCCGCCTGCGGCACTGCGTATCTTGCCGGCCTGATCGGCAAATACTGGTTCGAGCGCTATGCTCGGCTGCCGGTCGATATCGATGTCGCGTCGGAATTCCGCTATCGCGAAATGCCGCTGTCGGCCAGCGATGCCGCCTTCTTCATCTCGCAGTCGGGCGAGACCGCCGATACGCTGGCTTCGCTGCGCTATTGCCGCAAGGCCGGCATGAAGATCGGCGCGGTCGTCAATGTGCGGGAATCGACAATGGCGCGCGAATCCGACGTCGTGCTGCCGACGCTGGCGGGGCCTGAGATCGGCGTCGCCTCGACCAAGGCTTTCACCTGTCAGTTGTCCGTGCTCGCGTCGCTTGCCGTGCGCGCCGGCGTGGCGCGCGGAGCGATCTCGAAGGAGCAAGAGAAGATCCTGGTGCGAGCGCTTTCGGAAGCACCGCGCTACGCCAACCAGGTGCTGAAGCTCGAAGAACAGATCGAACGGATCGCGCGGGAGCTGTCCCGCTACAAGGACGTGCTCTATCTCGGACGCGACACCAATTTCCCGCTGGCCATGGAAGGCGCGCTGAAGCTCAAGGAAATCTCCTACATCCATGCCGAAGGCTATGCCGCGGGCGAGCTGAAGCACGGGCCGATCGCGCTGATCGACGAGAACATGCCGGTGATCGTGATTGCGCCGCACGATCGCATTTTCGAAAAGACCGTGTCCAACATGCAGGAAGTGGCGGCGCGTGGCGGCAAGATCATCCTGATCACCGACGCCAAGGGCGCGGCACAGGTGGGCGTGAAGACGATGGAAACCATCGTGCTTCCGGATGTGCCGGAAATCATCTCGCCCATCATCTACGCGCTGCCGATCCAGATGCTTGCGTATTTCGCCGCCGTTTTCATGGGCACCGACGTCGATCAGCCGCGCAATTTGGCGAAATCAGTGACGGTGGAATAGCTATCGGCGACTCCCAATTTGCCGCCCGCAAATTTTGTATCGATCGGTGATACTTGCCCGCCGCTCTGTATCAATGTATGATACAATTAAGAGGGCGCCTCGTTGATCGTTTCGTTTAAAGACAAGGCGGTCGAAACGGTTGCCGAAGGGAAGGCGCCAAAAGGCTTTCCGCCGGGTTTGGTTGCTCGTGGCGAACGTCGTCTTCGCGCGATTGCCAACGCTGCCCAGCTGAATGACCTTCGATCGCCGCCGGAAACCATCTGGAAGCCCGGAAAGGGAGCCGCGTTGGGCAACATTCAATTCGCATCAACGACCAGTCGCGCATCTGCTTCAGGTGGACGGCTGCTGGGGCTGAAGACGTGGAGATCGTCGATTACCATTGAGCGGGCACTTGCCCTGAACCCTTGAGGACTCCTGAACTATGCTCAAGTTCGCACGTCCAGTTCATCCTGGAGAATTCCTGCGTGAAGAATATCTCGTCCCGCTCGGCATGAGTGCAGGCGCGCTGGCGAAAAAACTCAATCTTCCGCGCACCCGTATTGAACGCATTGCCAAGGAAGAGATCGGCTTGACTCCCGACACGGCCCTTCGCCTCGCCAGGTTTTTCAACACAACGCCTGAGTTCTGGATGAATTTTCAGCAGGCTTACGAGCTTGAGACTGAGGCGAAGAAGCTGGCGCCGGAACTTGAGAAGATCGCGCCGCTGGAAACAGCCGCATAATAGGACCTTTAAAAACTTCTAAAAACTTCGCAGTTCCAAAGCGCCTTCCGGTTCACTAATGTCGCGCCGCAACCCGTGCCCGGTGAACCATGTCAGACGCTTCGAAGACTTCCGGCATGACCCGGCTGAGGAACTATTTCCTCACGGGCTTCATCGTCTGCGCGCCGCTGGCGATCACCGCCTATATCGCCTGGTCCTTCATCGGCTGGGTCGATTCCTGGGTCAAACCCTATATTCCGGCGCGCTACAGTCCCGACAGCTATCTGCCGTTCCCGGTTCCGGGGTTCGGGCTGATCGTCGCGCTCATCCTGATCACGCTGATCGGCTTCCTGACGGCCAACATTGTCGGCCGCGCCATCGTCGGGTTTGGCGAGCGCCTGCTTGGCCGCATGCCGCTGGTGCGCGGCATCTATGGCTCGCTGAAACAGATTTTCGAGACCGTGCTGTCGAACAAGGGCGACATGTTCCGCCAGGTTGGGCTGGTCGAATATCCACGCAAGGGCGTGTGGTCGCTGGTGTTTGTCGCCAGCGAGAAGGAAACCGAGATCAACCAGAAGCTCGACCAGGAAGGCGATCCACTGATTGCGGTGTTCATGCCGTGCACGCCGAACCCGACGACCGGTTTCCTGATGTATGTTCTGAAGTCGGATATCGTGCCGCTCGACATGACCATCGAGGACGGCGCCAAGCTGATCGTGTCGGCCGGGTTGGTGGCCCCCGAGGTGAAGACGAAATTGGTGACGCTGAACGGTGAGCCGATCAACGGAACTTTGGCCAATCCGCCGCTAGGGCCTCATCCGGCGCGCAGGAGCCGCACGGCCTCGTCGCGGCCGAACAAATAGAGCAGGAGCCGCAGCGCCTCGCCGCGATCCGATTGCAGTTCGGGGTCCCGCGACAGGATCAGCCTGGCGTCGTCTCGGGCGGCCTCCAGCAGATCGGCATGCACGTCGATGCGCGCCACCTGGAAACCCGGCGTGCCGGACTGGCGCGTGCCGAGCAATTCGCCTTCGCCGCGCAGTTTCAGATCCTCTTCGGCGATCAGGAAGCCGTCCTCGGTCTCGCGCATCACCGACAGCCGGCGTTTGGCGGTCTCGCCAAGCGGGTCCTTGTAGAGCAGCACGCAGGATGAGGGCTTGTCGCCGCGTCCGACCCGGCCGCGCAGCTGGTGCAACTGGGCGAGCCCGAAGCGTTCGGCATGCTCGATGACCATGATCGTGGCGTCAGGAACGTCGACGCCGACTTCGATGACCGTGGTGGCGATCAGGATGCGCGTCTCGCCTTGCTTGAAGGCACGCATCGCCTCGTCCTTCTCGGCACCCTTCATGCGGCCATGGACAAGGCCGATGCGATCGCCGAACAGCGGCTTCAGCGAAGCGAAGCGATCCTCGGCCGACATTAGCTTGATTTCTTCGGATTCCTCGACCAGCGGGCAAATCCAGTAGATCTTCTGGCCATCCGCGACGGCATCGAGCATGCGGCCGACCAGCTCGTCGAGCCGTTCGAGCGGCAGGGTGACGGTGCGGATCGGCTGACGGCCGGCCGGTTTTTCCGTCAGCTTCGAGACATCCATGTCGCCGAAGGCGGTCAGCACCAGCGTGCGCGGGATCGGGGTCGCGGTCATCACCAGCATGTCGGGCGCGTCGCCCTTGGCGGTGATGGCAAGCCGCTGATGGACGCCGAAGCGATGCTGCTCATCGATGACGGCCAGGACCAGATCGTGGAAGCTGACCGTTTCCTGAAACAGCGCGTGGGTGCCGACGATGATATCGATCTCGCCGCTGGCAAGACCAGCCAGTGTTTCGGCTCGCTCGCGGCCCTTTTCACGGCCGGTCAGGATTGCGATGCGCAAGCCGACCTTGGCTGCAAGCGGGGTGATCGTCGCCAGATGCTGGCGCGCCAGGATTTCGGTCGGCGCCATCAGCGCCGCCTGGCCGCCGGCCTCGACGGCGCGTGCCATGGCCAGCAAAGCCACGACCGTCTTGCCCGAACCGACATCGCCTTGCAGCAGCCGCAGCATGCGCTCTGGATCGGCGAGATCGGCGTTGATTTCGGCGAGCGCGAATTCCTGCGAGGGAGTGAGTGAATAGGGCAGGGCCGCACGCAGCTTCTCGACGATGCGGCCATCGCCGACGAGAGGGCGGCCTGACAGGCGTCGCACCTTTGCCCGCACCAGGGCCAGCGAGACCTGGCCGGCGAGCAATTCATCATAGGCGAGGCGGCGCCATGCAGCCCCTTCGACCGCGACATCGATCGGATCGCCGGGATAATGGATACGGGTCAGCGCGTCGCCAAAGGACGGAAAGCTCTGGCGGCGCATGAAGGCATCATCCTGCCATTCCGGCAGGTCCGGCAGGCGGCCGAGCGCCTGGCCGATCGCACGGCGCAGCACCTTGCCGGACAGCCCGGCGGTCAGCGGATAGACCGGCTCGACCAGCGGCAGGTTCTCGGCTTCGCTGGCGAGTGCGATATGGTCGGGATGGACCATGGTCGGGCGTCCGTTGAACCATTCCATGCGGCCAGACACCACGACATGCTCGCCGACAGGCATTGCCTTTTCGAGATAGGCGGCATGGGCATGGAAGAAGGTCAGGCCGATTTCGCCGGTATCGTCATGGGCGTACACCCGGTAGGGCACCGACCTGTTGCCGCGCGGCGGCGGCTGGTGACGGTCTATGCGCAACTCAAGCGTCACGATAGCGCCTTCGGCCGCGAGGGCGATGCCAGGCCGATTGCGGCGGTCGATCACGGTGTGGGGCAGCACGAACAGGAGATCGCCGGCGCGCGCGGCGCGATCGCCGAGGTCGGCCGCCACGACCTTCTCGATCAGGGCACCGACCTTCGGCCCGACGCCGGCAAGCGAGGTGATCGGGACAAACAGGGGATCGAGTATGGAAGGACGCATGATGTCAGCTTATGTCGCGACGGCCGCAGCGCAAAGGCTGACACCGCCCACTATCCACGCTATATGCGCCGCTTGAAGCGAGGATGCGGCACAATGACCGGAACGAAACGATCAAGCGAGGGGCTGGACGCCCACCGCCGCAAGCTGTTGTTCCGCTCCTGGCATCGCGGCCTACGCGAGATGGACCTCATCCTCGGCACCTTCGCCGATGCCGAGATCGGCACCTTGACCGCCGAGGAAATCGACCAATATGAGAGGCTCCTCGATATTGCCGACACAGAATTCCTGCCGCTGGTCACGGGCGAACGCCCGGTGCCGGCGGAGATCGACTGTGCCGTCCTGCAAAAAATCCTGGCGTCCCGCCGGACCATGACATTCTGAACAAAAGCAATTCCAGGAAAAGTGCGAAGCGGTTTTCCGTTCGGAATTGCGATAAACAAGACCGTGATTTGATGGCTCTCATCCCCACCATTGGCTTGCCGAAGGGCCGCGCCGGCCAGTTCATCGTCGACGGTGTCGCCGACGGCTACGAGGCCTTCGCGCTGGTACAGACGGCGCTCGAAATCGCACCCGACAAGCCGGTGCTGTTCGTGGCCCGCGACGGCCAGCGCTTGCCGTCCATCATCGAGGCGCTGTCCTTCGTCGCGCCCGGCCTGCCTGTGCTGGAACTGCCTGCCTGGGACTGCCTGCCATACGACCGTGTGTCGCCCGGTTCCGATGCCGCCGCCAAGCGCCTCGATGCACTGACCGCCATGATTGCGCTGGCGAAGAAACCGCACCGTGCCGTCATTCTTACCACCGCCAACGCGCTGCTGCAGCGCATTCCGCCGGCTGAGCTTGTCGAGGCGCAGACCTTCCACGCCAGACCCGGCAACCAGATCGACATGAATGCGCTGATCGCACGGCTGGACACGTCGGGATTCGAGCGGGTGCCGACCGTGCGCGGCATCGGCGAATTCGCGGTGCGCGGCGGCATTCTCGACCTCTTCGCACCCGGTTGGACCGAGGCGCTGCGGCTTGATTTCTTCGGCGACACACTGGAATCGATCCGCGTCTTCGACGCCGCCACGCAGCGCACCACCGGCCAGCGCAAGTCGATGGCGCTGCAGGCGATGAGCGAAGTGGCGCTGACGCCGGAAACCATCAGCCGCTTCCGCCGCTCCTATATCGAAGCCTTTGGCGCGCCATCGCGTGACGACGGGCTCTACGCAGCGGTCAGCGAAGGGCGGCGCTTCGCCGGCATGGAGCATTGGCTGCCGTTCTTCTACGAGCGGCTGGAGACCGTGTTCGACTACCTGCCCGACGCACCCGTGGTTTTCGACCATCTGGCGCATGAAGCGCTTGCCGAGCGCCATACGCTGATCCTCGACCACTACGAGGCGCGCAAAAAACAGGCTGACGGGGCGCTTAGAGATGCGGTGCCCTACAAGCCGGTTGCGCCGGACCTGCTCTATCTCTCGCCGGAGAATCTCAAGACTTCGCTTGGCGAGCGCGAAGACATTGACTTTACCGTGTTCGATGCGCCCGATTTGGGGGGTAAGAAAGTCTTCCACGCCGGCTCGCGCCATGGTCGCAGCTTCGTCGAGGAGCGAGCCGATCCGAACGTCAATGTCTTCGATGTCGTCGTCCGGCACATAGCCGACGAGCGCGCGGCGCGCCGCCGCGTCGTCATCGCAGGCTGGACCGAAGGATCGCTCGACCGGCTTGGCCAGATCCTGGCCGAGCACCATCTCGGCAATCTCAAGCAGGTCGAGACGCTGGCGGAGGCTGAACAGCTCGAGCCGGGACAGGCCGCATTGGCGGTTTTGCCGCTGGAATCCGGCTTTGAGACCGAACAGCTGGTGGTTGTCGCCGAACAGGACATTCTGGGCGACCGGCTGATCCGCCGCTCGAAGCGCAAGAAGCGCGCTTCCGATTTCATTGCCGAGGCCTCGGCCTTGTCGGCCGGTGACATTGTCGTCCATACCGACCATGGCATTGGCCGCTTCATTGGCCTGCGCACCATCGAAGCGGTCGGCGCGCCGCATGATTGCCTGGAAATCCACTATGCCGGCGACGACCGGTTGTTCCTGCCGGTGGAAAACATCGAGCTGCTGTCGCGCTACGGCTCCGACACAGCCGAGGCGACGCTGGACAAGCTCGGCGGCGGCGCCTGGCAGTCGCGCAAGGCCAAGCTGAAGCGACGCCTGCTCGATATGGCCGGGCAACTGATCCGCATCGCCGCCGAGCGTCAGATGCGCGCCGCGCCGGCGCTGGTGCCGGCCGAAGGCCTCTATGACGAGTTTGCCGCCCGTTTCCCTTACGAGGAAACCGACGACCAGCAGACGGCCATCGACTCGGTGCGTGGCGACCTTGGTGCCGGCAAGCCGATGGACCGGCTGATCTGCGGCGACGTCGGCTTTGGCAAGACCGAAGTGGCGCTGCGCGGCGCCTTCATCGCGGCGATGGAAGGGTTTCAGGTCGCGGTGGTGGTGCCGACGACGCTGTTGTCGCGCCAGCATTTCAAGACATTCTCGCAGCGTTTCTCAGGGCTTCCCATTCGTGTCGCCCAGGCCTCGCGGCTGGTCGGTGCCAAGGATCTGGCCGAGACCAAGAAGGGCATCGCCGAAGGGCAGGTCGATATCGTTATCGGCACCCATGCGCTGCTCGGTTCCGCCATCTCGTTCAAGAATCTCGGCCTGCTGATTATCGACGAGGAGCAGCATTTTGGCGTCAAGCACAAGGAGCGGCTGAAAGACCTGAAGACCGACGTCCATGTGCTGACGCTGTCGGCGACGCCGATCCCGCGCACGCTGCAGCTGGCGCTGACGGGCGTGCGCGAACTGTCGCTCATCGCCACGCCGCCGGTCGACCGCATGGCGGTACGCACCTTCATCTCGCCGTTCGATCCCTTGGTGATTCGCGAGACGCTGCTGCGTGAGCGTTACCGTGGCGGGCATTCTTTCTATGTCGTGCCTCGTATCAGCGATCTGGCGGAAATCAATGATTTCCTGAAGGAATCCGTTCCCGAACTGAAGGTGGCGGTGGCCCACGGCCAGATGCCGCCGGGCGAACTCGACGACATCATGAACGCCTTCTACGACGGCCAGTACGACGTGCTTCTGTCGACCACAATCGTCGAATCCGGCCTCGACATCCCGACCGCCAACACGCTGATCATCCATCGCGCCGACATGTTCGGCCTGTCGCAGCTGTATCAGCTGCGCGGCCGCGTCGGGCGCTCGAAGGTGCGCGCCTATGCGCTGTTCACCCTGCCGGCCAACCGCAAGCTGACCGACACCGCCGAGCGCCGGCTGAAGGTGCTGCAATCGCTCGACACGCTGGGCGCCGGTTTCCAGCTCGCCAGCCATGACCTCGACATCAGGGGCGCCGGCAATCTTCTCGGCGAGGAACAGTCCGGGCACATCAAGGAGGTCGGCTTCGAGCTCTACCAGCAGATGCTGGAGGAGGCGGTGGCCGAGGTGAAGGATTCCGGCGAGGTCCAGGATGGCGGCTGGTCGCCGCAGATCGCCGTCGGCACCGCCGTGATGATCCCGGAAGGCTACGTGCCGGACCTGCAGCTCAGGCTGGCGCTCTACCGCCGTCTCGGCGATCTCGAAAACACCGAGGAAATCGACGCCTTCGGCGCCGAGCTGATCGACCGTTTCGGCGCGCTGCCGGAGGAGGTGAAACATCTCCTCAAGATCGTCTTCATCAAGGCGCTCTGCCGCAAGGCCAATGTCGAGAAGCTCGATGCGGGGCCGAAGGGCGTCGTCATCCATTTCCGCAAGCGCGAGTTTTCGAACCCCGTCGGGCTGGTCAAGTATATTGGCGAGCAGGGATCGCTGGCCAAGATCCGGGCCGACCATAGCGTGGTCTTCACCCGCGACTGGCCGACGGCGGAGAAGCGTCTGGCGGGCTCGGCTGTCGTCATGACGCAACTGGCGAAGTTGGCTGAGAAGACGGCCTGATCTCACCTTTCGGGGCGTCCTGGGGGCGTCAAGCCATTCGCCAGCACCGAAATTCCGGTCTAGAATAGGAAATCGGCTTCGTGTATGGAGCCGCCACCCCATTTAGGGGCTGGAAATGGCGGGCAAGGTGTTCGCCGGAAAGAGCGTTGGGTGCAGCGATGACGAAATGGTCGCCGAATTCGTGGAGAGCAAAGCCGATCAAGCAGGTTCCCGCTTATCCGGACCTTGCCGCGCTGAAGAACACGGAAGCCCAACTCGCCACCTTTCCGCCGCTGGTCTTCGCCGGCGAGGCGCGCAAGCTGAAGAAGCAGCTGGCGACTGTTGCCGCCGGTGAAGCCTTCCTGCTCCAGGGCGGCGACTGCGCCGAGAGTTTTGCCGAACATGGCGCGGACAATATCCGCGACTTCTTCCGCGTCTTCCTGCAGATGTCGGTCGTGCTGACCTTCGCCGGTGCGCAGCCAGTGGTGAAGGTTGGCCGCGTCGCCGGCCAGTTCGCCAAGCCGCGCTCGTCCGACAACGAGACTAAGGGCGAGGTGACGCTGCCGAGCTATCGCGGCGACATCATCAATGGCATCGAATTCGACGCGAAATCACGCATTCCCGATCCCGCCCGCCAGGAAATGGCTTATCGTCAGTCGGCGGCGACGCTCAATCTTCTGCGTGCCTTCGCGCAGGGCGGCTATGCCAACCTGGAGAATGTGCATCGCTGGATGCTCGGCTTCGTCTCCGACAGCCCGCAGGGCGAGAAATACGAATCGCTTGCCAACCGCATCACCGAGACCATGGATTTCATGCGCGCCGTCGGCATTACGTCGGAAACCAATTTCGCGCTGCGCGAAACCGACTTCTACACCAGCCACGAGGCGCTGCTGCTCGGCTACGAGGAGGCGCTGACCCGTGTGGATTCGACCTCCGGCGACTGGTACGCCACGTCGGGCCATATGATCTGGATTGGCGACCGCACGCGCCAACCCGACCATGCGCACGTCGAATATTGCCGCGGCATCAAGAACCCGCTCGGCCTGAAATGCGGTCCGTCGCTGACGCCGGACGGCTTGCTGGAACTGATCGATCTGCTGAACCCCGAGAACGAGCCGGGGCGATTGACGCTGATCGCCCGCTTCGGTTCCGACAAGGTTGCCGACCATCTGCCGAAGCTGGTGCGCGCGGTGCAGAAGGAAGGCCGCAGCGTGGTCTGGTCGTCGGACCCGATGCATGGCAACACGATCGAAGCGGCCGGCTACAAGACGCGGCCCTTCGACCGCATCCTGAAGGAGGTGCAGACCTTCTTCGAGGTGCACCGCGCCGAAGGCACGCATCCAGGCGGCATCCATGTCGAGATGACCGGCAAGAACGTCACCGAATGCACCGGTGGCGCGCGCGCCATCACGGCCGAGGAGTTGCAGGACCGCTACCACACCCATTGCGATCCGCGCCTCAATGCCGACCAGGCGATCGAACTGGCGTTCCTGGTCTCGGACCTGTTGAAGAAGAGCCATCCGGTGCAGCACAAGCAGGTCGCGAACGGCTGAGCCTGGCCAATTGGATCGATAAGGCAAAGGCGCCTGGGAACCCCGGCGCCTTTTCCATTTTCATCTTTTGCCTCCGACCGTGCCGGTGCAGCCGCAAAAGCTTCAGTCTTGCTTGTAGAGCAGCCAGCTCTTGCCGGCGCGCCCTGCCACGGCCGAATGCCTGGTAACGCGGTTGCGGCCACTGACTTTCGAGCGATAGAGCGCCCGATCCGCCTTGGTGTAGAGGTCCTCGGGGCCTTCGGCCTCGGACGCCATGCAGATACCCATCGATACCGTCACCGTGCCGTAATTCATGCCGGTCTGGCTGCTGGTGAACGGCGTCTGCTCGATCAGGGCGCGAATGCGTTCCGCGATCTCGTAGGTTGCGTCCTCGCTGGCGCCCTCGATGATCAGCGCGAACTCCTCGCCGCCGGTGCGGGCGACGAACATGTCGCCGCGAATGCTGGTCTGGAAAATCTCGGCGATGATCTGGATGATCTTGTCGCCGACAGGATGGCCGTAGCGATCGTTGATGTCCTTGAACCGATCGATGTCGACGAGGACCAGGGCATTGAACAGGATACCCTTGTTGCTGTTGTAGATCTTGGTGACTTCCTTGTCGAAGGCGCGGCGGTTCCAGATCTTGGTCAACGGATCCGTGTCGGCCAGCCGCTTGTATTCCTCGAGCTTCGACTTGACGCTTTCGAGTTCTGCCGTCTTGTCGCTGAGCGTCGAGGCGATCTGCCGGCCGTGATCGATCGTCGAATTGGTGGCGATGGTCATTGCGTTGGCGATCTTTTGCAGAAGGTCCTGGGAGAGAAGGCTGCGGTTGCTCAGGCCGCTTGATGTCTCATCGAGGATCCTGCCGTATTTTTCGATGTGGCTGCGCTCGCTGCGCAGGAGCGACGCGACCTCCTCGAGTTCTCGGGCGATGACGTCTCTGGCATGCTCGACGATGCCGGGACCATGGTTGTGGGCGAAGAAGGTGCGTCCGATCTGGTCGAGTTCGTCCTGCGTCGGCCGGTTGCTCAACGATACGACGGCGAGGCTGAGCTCGCGATTGGTGCCGCTCAAGGCCTCATAGAAAATCTCGTAGTTGCGTGGCAGACCGAGTACGCCAAGCTGGCGCATGGTCGCGACAACGGTGGTTGCGATATCGGTGCTTCGTTCGGTCGAGGCTGCTGCCGGCTGCATGTCTGATTCACTCTTCCCCTCGGATCCCGACGCAGAATTCCCGGGTCCATTGATCGCCGACCTGGGGAGCGCTACCCAATGCTCCAGAACATCTGGCAAAGAGGCGCGGCCCCATCCGCACCCTTCGCTTGTGAGATCATAGTTGCGTCGGCGCTAAAGTTTCCTTAATTCGCACGACTTCCACAGTTTTTCTCTAGCTGTGACTGTACGCGCGTAAAGTTTTGCGCCGCCATCCCTGAATAGCAGCCTGTTTGACGTTTTGAATTTGAACTGCTGCAAATGAAACTGAATTTCGAATTCGTCACGCCAATCGATGTCGTATTTGCTTGCGCGTAACCACCGCGAAGCTGGAATCTTGATGCCGGACGAAGTTTCTTCGAGGAGTGCCGAAATGAGCGACAACCACCAGGGATCATGTCTGTGCGGAGCGGTCCGCTTCCGGACAAGTGGGACGTTGCGTGGCGTTGTCTACTGCCATTGTTCGCAATGCCGCAAACAGAGCGGGCATTTCTATGCCGCGACCAATGTTGCCGACCCCGACATCGTGATCGACGGTACGGAAAGCATCACCTGGTACGAGGCTTCTTCCTTTGCCAAGCGCGGCTTTTGCAAGACATGCGGCTCGCTGCTGTTCTGGAAGGCAATGGATAAGGACTATATTTCGGTCATGGCGGGATCGTTCGACAACCCGACAGCGCTCAAGGGCGAATGTCATATCTTCGTCGGCGACAAGGGCGACTATTATTCGATAGACGACGGGCTGCCTCAGTTTGAAAAGTCGACACCATCCATACCGGTCGCTGAATGAAATTTGGACGGTCAGCCTTATTCCATTGATCGGGGCATTGCTTTATCTCGGGCCGGTGATTCCGAGAGGGGCCCTGGCATGCAGCGGTTGATCGATGCTTTTATCAATTCGGTGCGGGCATTTCGCAAGCTTGCGGTCAGCGAGAAGGCTTTCCAGCAGGAATTGATGCTGCTGGTGCTGGCCTTGCCGGCCGGATGGTTCGTCTCGGTATCCTGGCGCGGTTACGCGCTGCTGATCGGCGCGGTGCTCCTCTTGATCATGGTCGAAGTGCTGAACACCGGCATCGAAGCGGCGTGCGACGCAATTTCTCGTGAATTCCACATCGACATCCAACTCGCCAAGGATTGTGGCTCGCTGGCGGTGCTGATTTCGGTAGTCATTGCTGGCGGCGTCTGGAGCATCGCTCTCATCGAACGTATAATTGGGGTGCCGATCTGAGACTTTGATCCCTATATGACAGTCACCAAAGGAGACCGTCATGGCAGAGCTCACGAATTCCTCGCTTCTCGAACGCTTGGGCCTGCCGGACGACCTGCGCTGGCTGGCCGAAAAGTATCCGCGCGAGAACTGGCAGGGTCACGCCAATATTCACGGTTTGGCCAATATGTGGCTGCAGGGGCACGACATGTTCCGCGAGCTCGGCGGCATGCTCACCGGCGGCATTGGCAACTATCGCGAAGGCGCACTGACGGCACCCGATTTCGCGCGCTGGTTCGCACCGTGCCTCAACCATTTTCTCGGGCATCTCGACGGCCATCACAATGTCGAGGATTACCAGTATTTCCCGGCTTTCACCAAGGCGGAGCCCCGTCTGAAACGTGGCTTCGACATCCTCGATGCCGATCACCACACGATCCACGAAGGACTGGAGCGCAACGCCGAGGCAGCGAATGCCTTCATCCGTACACTTCAGGAGAGTGAAGACAAGCAGCGCTTCGCCGCCGATGCTTTTGCCGACGAAAACAGCCGACTGATCGCGATGCTAACCCGGCATCTCGCCGATGAGGAGGATCTGATCATCCCGCTCATTCTCGATCGGGGTGATCAGGAGCTCGGCATCGACTAGCCCGGTCAAAACTCCTTGGCGCGCTCCCGCTTGGCGATGTGGCGGGCGACAAGCCATGCAAGCACGGCCACGGCAAGGCCGATGCCAAGCCCGACGAACAACCGCTCGTGGCGCATCAGCGCCTGGCCAACCAATTCTTCGGCCCCCAACCCGAAGACATAACCGATCGTGCTGAACAGCACCGCCCAGATCACCGATGAGATGGCGTTGAGGATAACGAAGCGCGGCGCCGCTATGGTCGAAAGGCCGGCCGCCACGCCGCCGACCAGGCGCATGCCGTAGACGTAGCGGTTCGACAGCACGAAGATGTTGGGATGAGTGTTGAGCAGGCGGTAGGCGCGGCGAAAGCCGGGCCGCCGGCGCAGCCTGACGACATGGCGATTGTCGGCGAAACTCCTGCCGAGGGTGAAGAAGAAGGTGTCGCCGGCGAAGGCACCCAGCGCTGCCGCGACAAAGGCATGCCACAATACGAAAACATGCTGGTGAGCGAAGAAGCCACCCAGGATCGCAGCACTTTCGCCTTCGGCCACGCAGCCGAGAAAAACCGCCAGCAACCCGTATTGTTCGATAAAATGGTGGATCGCGTCGGTCATGAAGCCGACTGCTGTGACAGTCTTTCATCGATCCGCTTGACCATTTCCGCCAGCCGCACGATCTCGTCGCGCATGCCGATGATCTCGCTGTGGCGCAGTTCGTCCAGTTTCTCGTGCAGCGCCATGATCTCGATCTCGGCCTTCAGATTGACCTCGTAGTCATGGGCGGCATCGATGCGGTCGCGCTCGGTCTGGCGGTTCTGCGCCATCATGATCACCGGCGCCTGCAGGGCGGCGACCATCGACAGCACCAGGTTGAGGAAGATGAAGGGGTAGGGGTCGAACGCATCGCGCGACAACAGCCACACATTGCCTGATGTCCACACGATCAGGAAGGCGACGAAGGTCAGGATGAACGACCAGGAGCCCCCGATGCGGGCTATCGTATCGGCAAGGCGGTCGCCAAAGGTCTGGTGGAAGGCCACGGCCTTGTTGGTGTCCCTGGTGATGGTGGTACGCTCGATGGTGCTTTGCAGCACCCGGCTCTCCAGCTGGCTCAGCCCATCCGGCTTTCGCCTCAGCCAGCGGTTCGCCAGATCGTCGATCGTCCTGTTCATGGTCGTCTCCAAGCGCTTTGCTGCGCTAGAGGTAGAGGCTGCCGGCCCGGGCGGGAAGTGCTAGATTGAGGCGAAACGAGGGGAACCGATGGCCGACTTCAAGAAAATTCGCGCTCGCGCGGCAAATCGCAAGGGAGGTGAGGTGGAACTGACCTCCCTGTTGGGGCCGATGCCCGACAATGCGGCGGTGGCCGACGTCAGCGATGACCGTATCCTCTCGACGATGGCCGAGCGCGTCTTCGCCGCCGGTTTCGTCTGGCGGGTCATCGAGCAAAAATGGCCTGGATTCGAAGAGGCGTTCCTGCGCTTCGAGCCCAAGCGGCTGTTGTTCCAGCCTGACGATTTCTGGCACGATCTGGCTTCGGATCAACGCATCGTGCGCAATCCGCAGAAGATCAAATCCGTTCGCGACAACGCCGCTTTCGTTGAACGCGTGTCCAGGGAACATGGCGGCTTCGGCAATTTTCTCGCCGAATGGCCCGCCGACGACCAGGTCGGGCTGACGGCTTATCTGGGCAAGCATGGCAGCCGGCTCGGCGGCAACACCGGCCAGTATTTCCTGCGCTGGCTGGGCTGGGATGCTTTCGTCATTTCGGCCGACATGGCGGCCGCGCTTCGCGACGCGGGCCTCGACATCGCCGAAAATCCGACATCGAAGAAGGACCTCGACAAAGTCCAGATCCAGATCAACCGATGGGCTGACGAGACAGGCCTGCCGCGCCGGCACATCTCGCGCATCCTGGCGATGTCGATCGGCGAAAACCACTCTCCGCAATCGTTGCGCGACTATATGGGCGACGATTGACGGTCTGAATTGGTCCAAACGAACGCCATTGCGGGGTGAATTCCGCCGCGCTAAGTCAGCAGCATGACCAAGAAGCTCGACATACTGCGTATCGCCATCGCCCAGCTCAACCCGACCGTCGGTGACGTCGCCGGCAACCTCGCCAAGGCACGCGAGGCGAGGGCGGATGCCGCCCGCCAGGGCGCCGATCTCGTGCTCTATACCGAGCTTTTCCTTGCTGGCTATCCGCCGGAGGATCTGGTGCTGAAGCCGGCCTTCCTCAGGGCATGCGAGCGCGCCGCCGAGGACTTTGCCGCCGATACCGCCGACGGCGGTCCGGGCGTCATCATCGGCACGCCGCTGAAGCGCAAGAGCGGCACGCATAATTCCATCGTCTTCGCCGATGGCGGCAAGATCATCGCCGAACGCTACAAGCTCGACCTGCCGAACTACGGCGAGTTCGACGAGAAGCGCGTCTTCCAGGCAGGGCCCGAGATCCAGGGACCGGTCAACTTCCGCGGCGTGCGCATAGGCATACCGATCTGCGAGGACATCTGGGGCGAGGTCGGCATCTGCGAGACGCTGGCCGAAAGCGGCGCGGAAATCCTGCTGGTGCCGAACGGTTCGCCCTACTATCGCGCCAAGATCGACGTTCGCCACCAGGTCGTCATCAAGCAGGTCATCGAATGCGGATTGCCGATGATCTATGCCAACCAGCTCGGCGGCCAGGACGAGCTGATCTTCGACGGCGCCTCCTTCGCCATCGGGGCCGACAAGACGCTCGCCTTCCAGATGAGCCAGTTCGAGGACGCGGTCGATGTCACCATCTGGAAACGTACGGACAACGGCTGGGTCTGTTCGCAAGGACCGATGTCGAAAATCCCGGACAAGGAGGAGGCCGACTACCGCGCCTGCATGCTCGGCCTGCGCGACTACGTCAACAAGAACGGCTTCAAGAACGTGGTGCTCGGCCTGTCCGGCGGCATCGATTCGGCGATCTGTGCCGCCCTTGCGGTCGATGCGCTCGGCGAGGAGCGGCTGCGTGCCGTCATGATGCCTTATCGCTACACCTCGAAGGACTCGCTCAAGGATGCCGAGGACTGCGCCCGTGCGCTCGGCTGCCGCTATGACATCGTGCCGATCTTCGAGCCGGTCGAAGGATTTTTGCACACGCTGACGCAGTTGTTCGAAGGCACCAAGGAAGGCATCACCGAGGAGAATTTGCAGAGCCGTGCGCGCGGCACCATCCTGATGGCGATCTCCAATAAATTCGGCTCCATGGTGGTGACCACAGGCAACAAGAGCGAGATGTCGGTCGGCTACGCCACGCTCTATGGTGACATGAACGGCGGTTTCAATCCGATCAAGGACCTTTACAAGATGCAGGTCTATGCGCTGTCGCGCTGGCGCAACAGTCATGTGCCGCCGGGCGCGCTCGGACCTTCGGGCGAGGTGATCCCGAAGAACATCATCGACAAGGCGCCGTCGGCCGAATTGCGCGAGAACCAGACAGACCAGGATTCGCTGCCGCCCTATCCGGTGCTGGACGATATTCTGGAATGCCTGGTCGAGAACGAAATGGGCGTCGACGACATCGTCGCGCGTGGCCACGACCGGGCGACGGTGACGCGCATCGAACATCTGCTCTACATCGCCGAATATAAGCGCCGGCAGGCGGCACCGGGTGTGAAGATCACCAGGAAGAATTTTGGCCGCGACCGCCGCTATCCCATCACCAACCGTTTCAGGGATCGTGGATAGGCGTCTTTTCGCTTGCTGAGCGAGAGTGCGCGATGCTGCGGGCGCAAGCATGGCGACTGTCGCGGATCGATTTCCGAGCGACCTCCGACCCGTTGATGGCCTGCCGGGTGAAAACCATGCGGCGACGATAGGTACAGGTCCGACTGTTGCAAAATCGCCTCATCGGCTGGACCAGAAGTGCTTTTGGCCATAGCTTGCCTTGGCGAACGATCGAAGCGTCCGTATAACGGCGTCTCCGCGATTCCCTTCAGGGAGGACCGAATGCCCGGATTTGACATCGTTATGCGAGGCCGCGAGGCCTAGGTCTGCGCCGGTGTTCCGAAGTATCGGAACCACACCGGACGCAGGAAAGGCATTTGCCGCTGCCGTTCGCCGCCCAAGGGCAGGCGACCAACCATAGCCGAACCTCCGCATTCAAGGGCCATTCGCCTGGCGCGGTTTTTCAATTTTCGACCTTACTGGGATCGGGCTCGTTTGCGCCCGAATGACATCATGGCTCGTTTCAAGATCGATTTGCGCGCCAGCGCCTTTCGCAGCGTTCTTGGGTTCACGCTCATCCATTGGCGGCGTCAGCCCTGGCGGCTCTCGCTGATCATGGGCGGTTTCCTGCTGTCGACGCTGGCCGACGTGCTGACACCGCTCTATTCCGGCCGGCTGGTCGACGCCGTCGCCAGCAGCGCCGGCGCGGACGCCATTGCCTGGAATGCAGCGATGACGGCATTCTTGATTCTGATGGCGCTGGCGCTCACCGGGGTCGTGCTGCGCAACCTTGCCTTCATGGGTATCGTTGAGTTGACACTCAAGATGATGGCCGACATCGCGGCCGACGCCTTCCATCGCGTTCAGCGCTTTTCGACCGATTGGCATGCCAACAGTTTTGCCGGCTCGACCGTGCGCAAGGTGACGCGCGGCATGTGGGCGCTCGACCTGCTGAACGACACCATCCTCATCGCGCTGCTGCCGTCCGTTGTCATGCTCGCCGGCTCGACGCTGCTGCTCGGCTGGTTCTGGCCGCTGATGGGCGTGGTCGTCGCAGCCGGCTCGGTGCTGTTCATCATGGTGACGGCGATGCTGTCGCTCGGCTATGTCGCGCCGGCGGCAAGGCTCGCCAACACCTGGGACACGCGTCTCGGTGGTTCGCTGGCCGACGCGGTGAGCTGCAACGCCGTGGTCAAGGGCTTTGGCGCCGAGGAGCGCGAGGAGCGCCGCCTCGCCAGGGTGGTTGCCAAATGGCGCGCCCGCACAAGGCGCACCTGGGTGCGCGGCACCATCAACGGCACCACGCAAGGGGTGCTGCTGCTGGTCATGCGCGCCGCGGTGATCGGCCTAGCGCTGATGCTGTGGTCGTGGGGGCAGGCGAGCGCCGGCGATGTCGCCTTTGTGCTGACCTCGTTCTTCGTGCTGCAAGGCTATTTGCGCGATATCGGCACACATATTCGCAATTTGCAGCGTTCGATCAACGACATGGAGGAACTGGTCGATTTCCAGTCAGAACCGCTCGGTATCGAAGATCGGCCCGGCGCCGGACCGATTGCCATCACGCAGGGTCACATTGCCTTCGACAACGTCGCCTTCCACTACGGCAATCACCGGTCGCCGCTCTACCGCGACTTTTCGGTCGACATCGCGCCAGGCGAACGTGTCGGACTCGTCGGTCACTCGGGTTCGGGCAAGACGACATTCGTCAAGCTCATCCAGCGGCTCTATGACGTTAGCGCGGGAAAGATCGTGATCGATGGCCAGGATATCTCACAAGTCGCCCAGGCGTCGCTGCGCGGCCAGATCGCCATCGTCCAGCAGGAACCGATCCTGTTCCATCGTTCGCTGGCCGAAAACATCGCCTATAGCAGGCCAAGCGCCAGCCAGGAGGAGATCGAGCATGCCGCCAGGCTGGCGAGCGCGCACGACTTCATCGCCAACCTGCCGAAGGGCTATGGCACGCTGGTCGGCGAGCGTGGCGTGAAACTGTCGGGCGGCGAGCGCCAGCGCGTGGCGATCGCCCGCGCTTTCCTGGCCGATGCGCGCATCCTGATCCTGGACGAAGCGACGTCGAGCCTCGATTCGGAATCCGAGGTGCTGATCCAGCAGGCGATGGAACGGCTGATGGTCGGCCGCACGACGTTGGTCATCGCGCATCGGCTTTCGACGGTGAGGGCACTCGACAGGCTGCTGGTCTTCGATCGCGGCAAGATCGTCGAGGAAGGCTCGCATGACGAGTTGATCCGCCTGAAGGGCGGCATCTACCGCCGCCTGTTCGAGCGCCAGGCGCTGGAGCTGACCAAGGGCCTCGTCGATTGACCTGAGATGACCTCCGGCTTTGGCCGGAGGCCATCCGGAGTGCCTATCACTTGGCGTATGCTGGCTGAGCGAACCCGCCAGCCCTTTTCCAGGCATCGATTTGCGACGTCTGTTTACGTTACCGACCGAAATTCGTTTCTCTACTTTTGGTTGTTGTGTACCAAAGAAGCAATCTAAGCGGTCTCACAATGCGTCTTGATTCCGAAACTACCGGTGTGGAAAAGGTGGCTGCGCCATCGGTGCTGGAATCCCAGCACGGCTCGGTTCGGCCGCTTGCCGCCGAAGATCTCGAGCGCGTCGCCGCACTCTTCCTGACGAAGTTTCGCCGGCGTCGGCGTCACCTCCTCGATCGCGCGATCGCGGAAACGGCGGAGTATATGGGGAAGATCTATCTTGACCCTGCCGGCCAGTCCGGTGAGAGCAACGCTCTTGTCCAGATCAACCGGCAGGGCGATCTTGGTGGGTTCCTTGGCGTCCTGAAAGCCCGCTACGAGCTCAACGGAGCGGCATTGAATGCGGCGATCATCGGTCCGTTCATGGCCGACCCTGGCGCCGATCACGGCTCGGCCGGACCGCAATTGCTGCGTGCCTTGCATCAAGGCGAATTCGATCTGCAGCTGACCGATTCGGCCAACCGGGTATCTCTGGCCTTCGCTCGTCCGATGAAATACCAACTCCTGCCGGTCCATTGTCTGGCATGGACCTATGTTTTCCGGCCGGCCGCGATGGCCGCCGCCGCATTGCACCGCAAATGGCCCCGCCTGCCTCGCCTGGCACTCGATCCCTGCGCGAGAGCATTCGACGTTCTCGCGAAACGAAGGTTCGAACCGCCCGTCCAGCATTCATCGTCGCAACGGGTCCATGCCGAGCCGATCAATGCCGCGCAATTTGCAGAGCGGCTGCCGACCCTCTTGTCCGATTACGCCCTTCGACCGAGTTGGAGGGATGGCGAACTGCCCCGGCTGCTCGCACTGGCGACCGAGAAGCGGGCCGACGGCCCACTTCATTTCGGCGGGACTTACGACGCGACGGGCAAAATGCTCGGTTGCTACGCCTTCTACGGTCAAGCCGGCGACATAGCGATCCTGTTGCAGATCCAGGCTTCCGGACACCACTGGGGCGCGACGCTGGAAGGCCTTGTCGCGGCTGCGCGGGATATGGGCTGCGTGGGCATCACCGGACAGACCCAGAGCAAGTTCATGCCTCACCTCTTCGGCTACAGGAATCTCTTCTTCCGTTATGCCGGGGGGACGATGGTCCGCTCGCGAATCCCCGATGTCACGGAAGCGGTCCGCTCCGGCGACATCGCTATCGGCGGGTTGATGGGCGACCGCTGGACCCGCCTCAGTTCCGACGACTTCGGCCGCTGATCGTCTTCAACGACCTCTTCGTCGACTCCGCCGCCGGACGGGCCGCAGCCCACGCGCCGCCTGAGGCTGTGCCCAGCCCGGTCTTTTCATTCCAGCCGCCATGTTCTATGTCTGCGGCACGGCGCGGGGGCGCATCTTGTCAATCACAAAGGCATCCGGTACGCCCCGCTCATGACAGTTACCGTTCGTTTCGCCCCGTCACCAACCGGCCGCATCCATATCGGCAATGCGCGCACCGCTCTGTTCAACTGGCTGTTTGCCCTCAACAACAAGGGCCGCTTCATCCAGCGCTTCGACGACACCGACATAGCCCGCTCGAAGCAGGAATTCGCCGACGCCATCCTCTACGACTTGCATTGGCTGGGCATCTTCCCGGATGTCACCGATTATCAGTCGCGGCGCTTCGAAGTCTATGACGCTGCGGTCGAGCGGCTGAAGGCGGCTGGTGTTCTCTACGCCTGCTACGAAACGCCGGAAGAACTCGACCTCAGGCGCAAGGTGCGCCGCACGCGGGGCCTGCCGCCGGTCTATGGCCGCGAGGCATTGGCGCTGACGACAGAGCAGGTGGCCGAATATCAGGCCGACGGCCGCCGGCCCCATTGGCGTTTCCTGCTGCCCAATTTCTCCAGCGATCCGCGGCAGCCGGAGCGCACCGAAATCCACTGGGACGATCTGGTGCGTGGCGAGGAGACTGTGGATCTGGCTTCGCTGTCCGATCCGGTGCTGGTGCGTGAGGACGGCACCTATCTCTACACGCTGCCCTCCGTTGTCGACGACATCGAGATGGGCGTCAGCCACGTCATCCGCGGCGACGATCATGTCACGAACACCGGCGTGCAGATCGCCCTGTTCAAGGCGCTGGGTGCCGAGCCGCCGGTCTTCGGCCACCACAATCTCCTGACCACCGTCTCGGGCGAGGGGCTGTCGAAGCGCACCGGCGCACTTTCCATCCAGAGCCTGCGCGAAGACGGCATCGAGCCGATGGCCGTCGCTTCGCTGGCCGTGCTGGTCGGCACATCGGAGAATGTCGCGGCCGCGCATGACCTGGCCGAACTTGCCGGCCATTTCGATCCGGCCGCGACCTCGAAATCGTCGTCCAAGTTCGATCCGGCCGAACTGTTCGTGCTCAACCGGGTGCTGCTGCAGCGTATGCCGTTCGACGAGGCGCGGGACCGGCTGATGGTGCTGGGTATTTCAGGCGAACACGCCGAACCGTTCTGGCTGGCGGTGCGCGGCAATATCGACCGGTTGGCCGATGCGGTTGCCTGGTGGCGTGTCCTGCGCGAAGGGCCGCAGGAGAAGCCCGAGTTTTCCGATGACGACCGCGATTTTCTGCATCAGGCACTCGATCTCCTGCCTGAGGAACCGTGGAACGGGACGGTCTGGAAGGATTGGACCGGCAAGATCAGGGAAGCGACCGGCCGCAAGGGCAAGGCGCTGTTCATGCCGCTCAGGCTTGCCCTTACTGGGCTGCCTTCGGGGCCGGAGCTTGCAGATCTATTGCCGCTGATGGGTCGGGAAGGAACGATGGCCCGACGACCCTGACCTTGCGCTGTTCCGGAGGCAGGGCCGAAACCGGCGATGCCACCGGCTTGGCCGAAAGGCGCTTGATGGCTTCACGGTCGAGTCCGCCGTCTCTATTGGCCAGGGTCTCGGGGTCGGCACCCGGATCAGGCTTCGAGGCCGGAATAGTCGGCGCCGCATCCGGTTCGGGCTGTGATTGTTGCTGACTTGGCGGGTTGCCGCCAATGATCTGGAAATTCTGCGCGGCATTGCAGCCGCAAGCGGGCGGCCGCGACATGTTGGGCTGTTTGTAGAGATAGGCGGTTGGCAATTCCCCATAGGGGCTGCCGGTGACCGATGACGTCATCGATGCCGAATCGTCGTCCATGCCGCGCGAATAGAAAACCTGCATCTCGGTGCCGGGGCAGGCCGATTCGCAATTCTTCTGGTCGCGCTCGAAATCGCCGGCCGAGGCGGCGTTCGACATGGGGAAGAAGTAGCCATCGCAGGTGCGGACGCAACTGGTGTGGAATTCGCCGCCGCTGCTCGCAACGTCCGGAATGCCGGGCTGGTTGAGGACGCGGCTGACGTCGCGTTCCTCGCCGGAATCGTCAGGCTGGTCCAACGTATCGATCTGCCGGTTGCCGCCGCCGAAAAGCTGATCGAATAGGTTGGCATTGGCCCCATCTTCACGATTGGCTTCCTGCGGAGGCGCGCGGCGGGGTGCCACCGCATCGTCACGGCAGTCATTGGCATCGAGCGCCGCCAGGATACGGCCCCGGTCGCGGCGTGAACCGCCGCCGCCGGCGAGTTGGGCACGCTTGGCCTGCAGACTGTCGAGATTGGCGTTCATGCGCTCGATGGTGGCGTTCAGCCTGGCACACTGGTTGATGTTGCGCGAAAACAGCGAGAACCCACAGCCGGCACTGTTCGCCTGGCCGCGAGCCTTCGAGATCTGTTCGCGCTGCCTTTCGATCGCGGCGTCGTATTTCCGGACCAGTGCCGGACCGCCGGCACCGCCGCGTGAGGCCGCGGCGAGGTCGGCCTCCAGCTGACGGCAGACCCGTGAAGCGGCCTGCGGCTCGCTGACCGCTGCGCCGGACAGCAGAAGGCCAAGCAGCACGGCAGCATGCGCCTGCTTCAAACCTCCGCTTGCCATCCGCCTCGATCCCGCTTGCCTCTGGTCGCCAAGGCTAACCCGTTCGCGGTTAATCGTCCATTTCGGAAGTCAGTCCAGATTGGCGATCGCCTGCGCCTTGTGCGCGGCTTCGACCACCGCCAGCGCCGTCATGTTAACGACGCCGCGCGAGGTCACCGAGGGCGTCAATATGTGCGCCGGCTTGTCGGTGCCGAGAAGGATGGGGCCGACATGCAGGGCATCCATCATGGCCCGCAGCGCCGTCAGCGTGATGTTGGCCGAATCGAGGTTCGGGAACACCAGGAGATTGGCTTCGCCCTTCAGACGCGAATGCGGATAGACGCGCTGGCGCAGATGCTCCGACAAAGCGGAATCGGCATGCATTTCACCGTCGCACTGCAGCTCCGGCGCGATGCGCGCCAGAATGGCCGCGGCCTGGCGCATCTTCAGCGCGCTCGGCGAATCACGCGAGCCGAAATCCGAATGCGACAGCAGTGCCGCCTTCGGCTCGATGCCGAAACGCTGGATTTCTTCCGCCGCCAGCACGGTCATCTCGGCGATTTCGTCGGCCGTGGGGTCGACGGAGACGTGAGTGTCGGTGAGGAAGATGATGCCGCGCTGCGAGATCAGCATGGAAAGGGTCGACAGGTCCCGGTCCTTGATGCCGGTGCGCGGCCCAATGATCAGCGTCACGTTGCGCAGATGCCGCTCGAAACGGCCTTCGAGGCCACAGACCATGGCGTCGGCGTCGCCGCGCTTCAGCGCCAACGCCGCGATCACCGTGTTGTCGGTGCGCACCATGGTACGCGCGGCCTCTGTCGTCACGCCGCGGCGGCCGGCGAGTTCGATCAGGAGGTCGACATAGTGGCGGTAGCGCGGATCGTCCTCCGGGTTGATCAGGCCGAAATCGACACCGGGCTTGATGCGCAGGCCATAACGCTTCAGCCTGACCTCGATGACGTGCGGGCGGCCGATCAGGATCGGCTCGGCGATACCTTCCTCAAGCACAACCTGGGCGGCACGCAGGACACGCTCGTCCTCGCCGTCGGCGTAGATGACGCGTTTGGCGCTCGAGGACTTGGCGGAGGAGAACACCGGCTTCATCACCAGACCGGAGCGGAAGACGAAGCGATTGAGCTTGTCGATATAGGCGGCGAAGTCCGTGATCGGCCGTGTCGCCACACCGGTGTCGCAGGCTGCCTTGGCGACGGCCGGCGCGATGCGCAGGATGAGGCGCGGGTCGAAGGGCGAGGGGATCAGGAATTCCGGTCCGAAGATCGGCGTTTCGCCCGAATAGGCGCGCGCGGCGACATCGGAAGGTTCTTCGCGGGCAAGGGCGGCGATCGCGCGCACCGCCGCCATCTTCATCTCCTCATTGATGGCGCTGGCGCCGCAGTCGAGCGCTCCCCTGAAGATATAGGGGAAGCAAAGCACGTTATTGACCTGATTGGGAAAATCGGACCGGCCCGTGCAGATCATGGCGTCCGGACGCGCCGCGCGCGCCACTTCCGGCATGATCTCCGGATTGGGATTGGCAAGCGCCAGGATCAACGGCTTCGGCGCCATGTGTTGCAGCAGCTCCGGCTTCAGCACACCGGCGGCCGAGAGGCCGAGAAAGACATCGGCGCCCGCTATGACGTCGGCGAGCGTGCGCGCCTCTGTGTCTTTTACATAAGGGTCTTTCCAGCGGTCCATCTCGTCGACACGACCCTTGTAGGCGACGCCGAAACGGTCGGTGACCCAGATGTTCTCGACGCGCACGCCGAGCGAAACGAGCAGATTGAGGCAGGCAAGGGCGGCAGCACCTGCGCCGGAAGTGACGACCTTGATGTCCGAAATGGTCTTGCCGGCGAATTCCAGCCCATTGAGCACGGCGGCGGCGACGATGATGGCGGTGCCGTGCTGGTCGTCATGGAACACCGGTATGCTCATGCGAGTTTTCAGGCGTTCTTCGACTTCAAAACACTCCGGCGCCTTGATGTCCTCGAGGTTGATGCCACCAAAAGTCGGTTCCAGCGCGGCGATGGTTTCGACCATGCGCTCGATTTCCGGCGCGTCGATCTCGATGTCGAAGACGTCGATGCCGGCGAACTTCTTGAACAGGACCGCCTTGCCCTCCATCACCGGCTTGGAGGCCAGCGGCCCGATATTGCCGAGGCCGAGCACCGCCGAGCCGTTCGACACGACGCCGACCAGGTTGGCGCGCGCCGTGTAATCGGCGGCAGTCGCCGGATCGTCGCGAATCTCCAGGCAAGGGGCGGCGACGCCGGGCGAATAAGCGAGCGCCAGGTCGCGCTGGTTGCCGAGTGGCTTGGTGGCCTGGATCTCGAGCTTTCCCGGCGTCGGGTGCTTATGGAAGTAGAGGGCGGCTTCGTCGAGGTCCGAACGTGCCGTTTTCTTGTTCTCGCCTTCCATGCGGCCGCTCCTCCAAACCTGCTTCGAAAGTCCTTTTAGCATGAGGCCAAGATTTTTCGCGACGCTAATTGACGCGCCGGCAGCCTTAAATGTCGGCGCGGAAAAATCCAATATTTCTCAGTTGGTTACGGTTGTTTCATGCGAAATCAGTTTGCCCTGCTTCGCAGGTCAAAAGGCGCTGACGTAGAGACCGCCGTCGACAGGTATGTTCTGCCCGGTCAGATAGCCGGCGTGGACAGAGCACAGGAAGGCGCAGATCTGGCCGAATTCCTCCGGAGTGCCGAGCCGCTTGGCCGGTACGTCGGCACTGATGCGGGTCTTGCGCGCCGCGGCCGCCTTGGGATCCTCTGGCGTGCCGGCCTCATGCGGGCCGCGCAGCCGGTCGGTATCGAGCTTGCCCGGCAGCAGGCTGTTGATGGTCACGTTGCGCTCGATCACCGTGCGCGCCACGCCGGCGAGAAACGACGTCAGGCCGGCGCGCGCACCAGATGACAGGTCAAGGCCGGGAATTGGGACATAGACCGACAACGAGGTGATGTTGACGATGCGCCCGAAGCCGCGCGCCGCCATGCCGTCGATGACCGCCTGCACCAGTTCGATCGGTGTCACCATGTTCTGGGTAACGCCTTCGAGAATCTTTCCACGATCGAGCTCGCGGAAATCGCGAAGCGGCGGTCCGCCATTGTTGTTGACGAGGATGTCAGGCTCGGGACAGGCGGCAAGCAACGCTTTCTGTACCTCCGGCTTCGAAACGTCGCCGACGACCTCCGTCACCGTCACGCCATGGCGCTGGCGCAGCTCCGCGGCGGTTTTGGCGACCAGCTCCGCATTGCGCCCATTGACGACGATGTCGCAGCCTGCCTCGGCCAGCGCCATGGCGCAGCCACGACCAAGCCCCTTGCTCGAAGCGCAGACGATGGCCTTCTTTCCGCGGATACCGAGATCCATGATGATTTTCTCCTTGATTTGCCCGGCAGGCTAGCGCCAGCGCTGGACCAATCGCAACCGTCATACGGTTGTTGCATGAATCGGGGCATAGGCTGCTCGAAAGCAAGGGTGAATCCGCGATGCCAGGCCAAGAGCCCCGCACTTTCCGCAGCATGTTCATTTCCGACGTCCATCTCGGATCGAAGGCGGCGAAGGCTGATTTCCTGATCGACTTCCTTCGCTACCACGATGCCGACATCATCTATCTGGTCGGCGATATCGTCGACGGCTGGCGCCTGAGGCGCAGCTGGCACTGGCCGCAAAGCCACAATGACGTCGTGCAGAAACTGCTGCGCAAGGCGCGCAAGGGCGCCTCGATCACCTATATCGCTGGCAATCACGACGAATTCGCCCGCCAGTTCCAGGGCGTGCATTTCGGCGGCATCGTCGTTGCCGACCGCGCCATCCACGAAACCGCCGATGGCCGGCGACTGCTGGTCATCCATGGCGACCAGTTCGATACCGTCGTCCACAACCAGCGTTGGCTCGCCTATCTCGGCGACCATGCCTATGACGCCGCCATGCAGGTCAACCGGGTGATCACGCGGCTGCGCCAACTGCTCGGCCTGCCTTACTGGTCGTTTTCGTCCTGGGCCAAGGTCAAAGTCAAGAAGGCGGTGAACTTCATCGGCTCGTTCCAGACGGTGCTCAGCGAGGAGGCGCGACGCTCGCATGTCGACGGCGTCATCTGCGGGCATATCCACCATGCCGCCATCGAAAGCTATGGCGACGTGCAGTATATCAACACCGGTGACTGGGTGGAGAGTTGCACCGCCGTGGTCGAGCATTTCGACGGCCGCATGGAAATCCTGACCTGGGCGCATATCCTGCCTGAAGCGCCTGACGAACCCTTCATCCCGATGCTCATCGAGGACAGGGTGGTGCAGGCCGCCTGAGGCGGAAGCCGGCCCTGCACTTTCTGGTGTTAATCGGCTGGTCCAGCCGGTTTCGCCCGGTTTTTCCTCATGTTAAGGATCGGTTCTCGCTGCTCGCCGGTCGTTGAGCGCAGCGTCATTGGATCGATTCATGCTGCTGCCGCCGCTTTCGCCCGAACAACTCGTGAAGCCGAGCCGTTTTGAGCTGCGCATGAGCCTGATCTTCGGCACGCTGTTCATATCGCTTGGCACCCATTTGCCCTATTTCCCGCTTTGGTTGCAGGCCAAGGGATTTCACGCCGAACAGATCGCCGTCATCCTGGCAGCGCCGATGTTCCTGCGCGTGCTGACGACGCCGCTGCTGACGACACTTGCCGATCGAGCCAGGGACCGCGCCGACGTCTATGTCGTACTGGTCGCGGCCTCGCTGCTGCTCTCCGCGGGGTACTTCCTGACACCGACCTACGCGACGGTGCTGGCGGTGTCGTTGTTGCTGACCATTGTCTGGACGCCGCATTCGCCGATCGCCGATTCGCTCGCGCTTTCGGGCGTGCGCCGCTTCGGTTCCAATTATGCGAGCATGCGTAAATGGGGGTCGGTCTGCTATCTCCTGGCCAATGTCGCAGGAGGCTTCATTCTGGCTGCCAGCGGCCCTCCAGCCGTTCCGGTGATCATATTCCTTGCCCTTGGCGCGGCACTCGTCGCAGGCCTGCTGGCGCCGCGCATGGGCCGGCCGCGCAAAGCCTCGCCGCTGTCGGCGGCGGAAATCCAGCACGCGGCGCCGGGGCTATTTAATGCTTATTTCCTCTATTTCACGCTTGGCGTCGGCATCATCACCGCCAGCCATGCCTTCCTTTACGGCTTCGTCTCGATCTACTGGAAATCGATCGGCATCAGCGATTCCGTCGTCGGCTTGCTGTGGGCTTGGGGCGTCGTCTCCGAAGTCTGCATGTTTTTGTTGTTCAATCGCATTTTCGCCTCCGTATCCGTCGTCCGGGTAATGCTCATTGCCGGCATCGGTTCGATCGTGCGTTGGTTCGCCTTTCCGTTGGTGTGGCCGCTCGGCCTTGGCGTCGGCGGGTTCTTCGCCGTGCAGTCGCTGCATTCGGTGTCTGTCGCGATGGTGCTGATCGGCCTGCAGAAGATGATCGCCGAGACCGTGTCCGAAGAGCGCACGGGTGCCGCGCAAGGCATCGCCTATTTCTTCAACGGTTTCTTCATGGCCGCCGTCACGCTTGCGTCCGGTCCGCTCTATGACCGTCTGGGCGTCGACGGGTTCCTTGCGATGATCCCGATCGCGATCATTGGCCTCGTGCTGATCGGGCTTGCCGCGCGCTCAGCCCCACAGCGCCCGGTCCGGCGGTGAGACGAGCGATCCCTGGTAAACGAGGCCCGGCACACGGTCCCGGGCAAGCAGCAGCGGCCCGTCGAGATCGACGAAATCGGCTCCTTGCGCAAGCAGCACAGCCGGCGCCATTGCCAGCGACGTGCCGACCATGCAGCCGACCATGACGCCAAAGCCCAGTTCACGGGCGCGGTCGCGCAAGGTGAGCGCCGCCGTCAGCCCGCCGGATTTGTCGAGCTTGATATTGACGGCGTCGTAGAGACCGACAAGCGCTTCGAGGTTCCCCGCTTCATGAACGCTTTCGTCGGCGCAGACCGGCACCGGATGCGCGATGTGGCGCAGGATGCCGTCCCGGCCCGCCGGCAGCGGCTGTTCGATCAGAGCGATGTCCTGTTCGGCGGCAAAGGCGAAGTTCGCGACAATGTTGTCGTCGGTCCAACCTTCATTGGCATCAAGGATCAGTCGGCTCTCGGGTGCTGCCTGTCTCACCGCCCGGATGCGGGCGATGTCGTTGTCGCCGCCGATCTTGACCTTGAGCAGCGGCCTGCCGGCATTGGCGCGAGCCTGCGCCGCCATCGCTTCCGGTTCGCCGAGCGACAGCGTGTAGGCGGTTTCGAGCTGATGCAACGGGGCCGGCCAGATTGCGTTCGCCACCGGATTGCCGCTGATCTTGGCTTCAAGGTCCCAAAGGGCACAGTCTATGGCGTTACGCCCCGCCCCAGCAGGCATTGCGTCGAGCAGGGCGGTGCGGTCCATCCCGCTGGCGATCCGGTCGCGCATCGCCTCGATCGCATCGCGAACACCCTCCATGGTCTCCCCATAGCGCTTATAAGGAACACATTCGCCGCGCCCGCTATGACCGCCCTGGCTGATCGTGCAGGTGATGACCTCGGCCTCGGTTTTGGAGCCGCGCGAAATGGTGAAGGTTCCGGCGATTGGAAACCGCTCGGCCTCGACCGAAATGACACGCGCCATATTTTTCTGCTCCGGCTATGCGAGAAGGGTTGTCGGCAAATCGACAAGGTCGGACCCATCAGGCTAAACAGGACGCCATGTTGACCATAGGCAAGCGCGACGCAAGCGGCACGACCGCCTCGGGGGGTGACCACGACCCGCGCGTGGCGGTCGGCGAGGAAGATGGCGTCCTCGGCTGTGCGTTCTCCGGTATCTGGACGACACGGACCGTGGCGCTGATCGACGCCGACATGCGCAAAATCGAGAAACGAAGCGGTTTCAAGACCTTGGCGCTTGATCTTTCAAAAATTGAGAAGATCGATACCGCCGGCGCCTGGCTGATTGACCGGCTGGTCAGCGCCTTCGAGAAGAAGAACGTCGAGGTCCGTCTGCAAGGCCAAAGCGAGATCGCCTCCATCCTGCTCGACGCGGTCGGCGAAGCTGTCCGGCGCGAACCCGAATCCGGACCGGCGCGGCCGCCCAACATTGTCATTCGGGCACTGGAGGCGGTTGGCCGGCGCGTCTACGAGATGCGCGACGATTTCCTCGCTTCGATGAATATATTGGGCGCCACCATCCGCGGCGCGCAGATGAAGCTCGGCCGCGGCCATGCCGTCAACCCGGCGGCGATCTTCAACCAGATCGATCGCATGGGCGTCGGCGCAATCCCCGTGGTGGTGCTGATGTCGGCGATCGTCGGCGCCATCGTTGCCCAGCAGGGCGCTTATCAGCTCAGCTATTTCGGCGCCGATATCTTCGTCGTCGATCTCGTCGGCGTGCTGATCCTGCGCGAACTCGGCGTGCTGATGACGGCAATCATGATCGCCGGCCGCTCCGGCAGCGCGATCACCGCCGAAATCGGCTCGATGAAGATGCGCGAGGAAGTCGACGCGTTGAAGGTCATCGGCCTCAATCCGATCGGCGTCCTGGTCTTTCCGCGCCTTGTAGCGCTGGTGATCGCCTTGCCCTGCCTGACGATCATCGCCAATTTCGCCGCGCTCGGCGGCGGCATTGTCGCTGCCTGGCTTTACTCCGATATCCCACCCGCTGCCTTCATCGACCGGTTGCGTGTCGCAATCGATCTCAGCACGATTTTCGCCGGGCTGATCAAGGCGCCGTTCATGGCCATGATCATCGGCACGATCGCCTCCGTCGAGGGCATGAAGGTCGGCGGCAGTGCCGAATCGCTCGGCCAGCACGTGACCGCTTCGGTGGTGAAGTCGATCTTCGTCGTCATCATCCTCGACGGGCTTTTCGCCATGTTCTACGCAGCGATCGAGTTCTGACAAGATGGCGAAGGGCAACGGGATAGAGGTGAAGGGCGAGGACGACAGTGAAATCGTCCTCTCGGTGCACGACGTCACCGTTGCCATTGACGACAAGCTGATCCTCGACAAGCTGTCGCTCGACATCACGCGCGGCGAGATACTGGGGTTCGTCGGAGCCTCGGGCGCCGGCAAGTCCGTGCTGTTGCGCACCATTCTCGGGCTGATGCCCAAGCAGTCGGGAACAATCAAACTGTTCGGCGTCGACGTCGACAAGGCAAGCGATATCGAGCGGCTACGCATCGACATGCGTCTTGGCGTGCTGTTCCAGCATGGTGCGCTGTTTTCGGCGCTGACCGTGATGGAGAACGTGCAGGTGCCGATGCGCGAATATCTCGACCTGCCCAGGAAGCTGATGGACGAGCTGGCGCTGCTGAAGATCGAGCTGGTCGGCCTGCCGCCGGACGCGGCGCAGAAATTTCCCTCCGAGCTCTCCGGCGGCATGATCAAGCGTGCCGCGCTTGCCAGGGCGCTGGCGCTTGATCCGGACATAGTCTTTCTCGACGAGCCGACGTCGGGCCTCGATCCGATCAGCGCGGCCGAGTTCGACGAGCTCGTCGTCAAGCTGCGCGACACCATGGATCTGACCGTTTACATGGTGACCCACGACCTCGACACGCTGTTTACCGCTTGCGACCACGTGGCGGTGCTCGGCAAGAAAAAGGTGCTGGTCGAAGGCACTATCGACGACATGCTGAAGAGCGAGGAACCGTGGGTGAAATCCTATTTCCGCGGAAAACGCGCCCGGCAACTTGATCTTGCCGCACGTGCATAGCCATAAGTGAAGCAATGGAAACCAGAGCCAACTACGTCATTGTCGGCATTTTCACGCTGGTTGCGATCCTGGCGGCTTTCGGCTTCGTCTATTGGACGGCCGCGATCGGCGACAGGGGCGAGACGACGCTGCTGCGGGTGCGCATTCCGGGCTCGGCTTCCGGTCTCGGCCGCGGCAGCTTCGTGCTGTTCAACGGCGTCAAGGTTGGTGACGTCAAGCGCGTCTATATCGACGTCGACAATCCAACTGTCGCCATCGCCGACACCGAGATCGACCGGATGACGCCGATCACCAAGTCGACGCAGGCCGATATCGGCCTCGCCGGCCTCACCGGGCAGGCCAATATCGAGCTCAAGGGCGCCGATCCCAAGGAAGTGAAGCTGCTCGACCAGGCCGAAAAGGAAGGCAAGGTCGCCGAGATCGTCGCCAACCCTTCGGCCGTGACCAATCTGCTGCAGACGGCGCAGAACATCTTCACCCGCGCCGACAAGGTGCTGACGGAGCTGGAAGGCTTCACAAAGGATGTCCGCGGGCCGCTGACGCAGACCGTGCACAACGTGCAGACATTTTCCGATGCACTGGCCAGGAATTCCGAGGGCATCGACAAATTCCTGTCCGCCGTCAGCGCGCTGTCCGACGAGCTGAAAGGCGTTTCAGGAAAGCTCGACGGCACGCTGAAGGCGGCGGAAGGCCTGCTCAATGCCGTCGACAAGGACAAGATCAAGAGCATCGTTTCCAACGTCGATACGGTGACAGGCAACCTCAAGGAAACCTCGCGGCAGCTCGACGGCGTGATCAAGAACGTCGATACGGCGGTGGGATCGGTCAACGACTTCGCCAAGCAGACGCAAGGCACGTTGGCCAAGGTCGATGGCGTGCTCGACGGCATCGACCCGGCACAGGTGCGCGAAGCGCTGGCCAACATCCGGAAGGCCAGCGACAGCGCCAACAAGGCGGCGGCCGACATCGCGGAGGTGACCGGCAAGATCGCCAATCGGGCCGACGACATCGACCAGACAATCAAGGACGTCAGGCACCTGGCGCAACGGCTTAACGACGCCTCGGTGCGGGTCGACGGTATCCTCGCCAAGGTCGACAAGCTGCTCGGCTCGGGCCAGGCCGACGGCGTGATGGCCGACGCAAGGGCTACGCTGAAATCCTTCAAGCAGGTCGCCGACACGCTGAATGCCCGCCTTGGGGTCATTACCGACAATCTGGCGCGCTTCTCCGGCCAGGGGCTGCAGAATGTCGAGGCGCTGGTGCAGGACAGCCGCCGCTCGATCAACCGCATCGAGGAGGCGGTGACGGACCTCAGCCGCAATCCGCAGCGCATCCTTTCGGGTGGCGAAGGCGAGGTTCGGCAGTTCGACGGCAGGGCGCGGCGTTGACTTCGGCGCCGGCCCGCAGCAAGAACATAGCTCGTGAATGCGGGTTGATCTTACGATCCGGGGACAACGGGGATCACGCGTGACGTTGAGTAGGCTTGGAACGGGCGGGTTGAGATCAGCCGCGGCGCTGCTTGTCCTGACAGTTGCCGGTTGTGCGGTGCTGGGCGGCAAGCCGGCACCGCTCGACACGTTCGAACTGTCGGCGCCAATGGTCGAGGCGCATGGCCATAGCCGCCGGCAGATTCTGATCGCCCAGCCTTCGGCGCTGAAGGCGCTGGACAGCCAGAACATCGTCATCAAACCCTCCGACCGCTCGATCCAATATCTGAAGGGCGCGCAATGGGCTGATCGCCTGCCGCTGGTCGTGCAGGCGCGGCTGGCCGAGACGTTCCAGCGCTCGGGCAGCTTTGCCGGAGTGGGGAAACCGGGCGAGGGGCTGGCGATCGACTACCAGGTGATCGTCGAGGTTCGGTCCTTCGAGGTGCGCGTCGATGGCGGCGAACATGCCGAGGTCGACCTGTTCGTGCGCTTGCTCAACGATCGCAACGGCGAAGTGAAGGCTTCCAAGAGCTTCACCGCATCCGCGCCCGTGTCGGGCAGCGGCAACCCCGCTTATGTCGGCGCTCTCGACGCAGCCTTCGGCGATGCGGCCAAGCAGATCGTTCGCTGGACCGATTCGGTGATCTGAGCGCCAGGCGCGCAGGGATCCTCCAACCGGCCTCTTTCGGGCTACCGATGTTCGAAGGCGTCCGGCCGCAGCTTTCCAGTCCTCATCAGGTGCTGCAGGGTGTAGGTCACGGACAGCGCGTCGTCTAGAGCGGCGGACTTTCATGTGAGTCCATATCCTGCGGCAGCGAAGTAGTTTCTGCATTCTGTTGGGGAGAAGAGATTGCAGATATCGCCAATGGCCTGCCACAGGGCGTCGATGGTCCTGATGGC
>NZ_JAPYKP010000047.1:0-10000 GCF_037179725.1 Mesorhizobium sp. Cs1321R2N1
GTCAAGGCAATGGTCGCGCGGAAGGGGGCATGCCGCATCCTCGATCTCGGCACGGGGACCGGCGCGATCGCCCTTGCGCTGCTGAGCGTCGTGCCGGCCGCGACTGCCACCGGTGTCGACATTTCCGCCGGCGCGCTGGCAATGGCGGCCCGCAATGCTGGGCAATTCGGGCTCGGCGGCCGGTTCACGACGCTTCAGTCGGACTGGTTCGAAAAAGTTTCCGGCCGGTACCATGTAATTGCCGCAAACCCTCCCTATATACCAACTCAAGAGATTGGAAATCTGCAGGACGAAGTCCGCGATTTCGACCCGCGTGTTGCCTTGGATGGCGGCGTGGATGGGCTGAACTCCTGCAGGATCATCGCCGCCGAGGCGGCAAGGTTTCTGGAAGCCGAAGGCAGGATTGCGGTCGAGATCGGCCACACACAAAGCAACGACGTCAACGATATATTTCGCGCGGCCGGTTACACGGGCGGCGAGGTGTTTGGCGATCTCGGCGGAAACGACAGGGTTCTTGTTTTTCAACGGGCAACGTCTTGACGCAGTGCAAAAAAAGCGCTTGGCAATACCGGGGAATGCGGCTAGGGTCGCCTTACCGGATGAGACGAAGCAGGCAGTGCTCTTAGCGATTCGGTTTCCTTGGAAATAGCTGCCTTCTTGCGCAAACGACGCCCAAGCTTCGTGCGGGAATCGTCCGGCAAGTGATGTAACCGGAACAGGATGACACGTGGCGCCAACGCAATCGATGCGGGCGAACGCCGGTGAAGAGACGAAACGGTCGGCTGCATGAGCGCCTCCGTTCGTGAAGAGTTTTTCGAAAATTTCAAGATGAAGAGAGTCGAATGAGGCCACAACAGCAGAACAGGCGCATGCGCGGTCGCAACAACAATGGCGGCGGCGGTGGGAACAACAATAACAATAGCAATAACAACAACCGCAAGGGCCCGAATCCGCTAACGCGCAATTACGAGAGCAACGGCCCGGACGTGAAAATCCGTGGATCGGCTCAGCAGATCGCCGAAAAATACGCCACCCTTGCCCGTGACGCGCACAGCTCCGGCGACCGGGTGATGGCGGAGAACTATCTCCAGCACGCCGAACACTACAACCGCATCATCGCCGCCGCGCAGGCGCAGATGCCGATCCAGAACGTCCAGCAGTCGCGCGACGAGTTCGACGAGGACGGCGATGAGGATCGCGACGAGTTTGACAATGCCGTCAACAGCGGGGCCGTCAACAGCGGGGCCGTCAATAGCGGGGCAGGCAATAGCGGGGCAGGCAATAGCAGCGGCAATGCCGGTTCCGATGCGCAAATTCCGGTGGTCAACCATGGCGCCGGCCCTCAGCCAGTGATCGAGGGCATGCCAGCGGAAGTTACGCTGAACCGGGAAAGCGGTCGTGACAACCGCGACAGTGGCGGGCGCAACAATAGCGGCCGCGACAACAATGGCGGGCGTCATCGCGATCGCCGCCCTAACGGCGGCTACGGCCAGAGCGGCCAGCGCGATTATGCTTCTTCAGCCGAACAAGGCGGCCAGCAGCAGCGCAACGAGGCCTCGGGGCAGACAGAAGTTCAGGCAGAGCCCGCTTCGCCGTCCGAGACTGTCGCGGCAGCCGAGCCGGCTCCACGGTTCGAGAATTTTTCACCGGCAGGTCTGGCCGCCCAGGCCGAACTCAATGAGGCGGCCGCCGAGAGCGGTGCTGCCCGCCGCCCACGGCGTCCGCGCCGTCCGCGCACCAATGCCGATCAGGTCGAGAGCGGCAGCGAAAATGGGGCTGCGGGCGAGACAGCGGCGGCTCCGGTCGACAGCGGCAGTGCCGAACCCGTGGTTTCCGACATCGACAATTGAGCGAACGGCATTTCAAGGCATCGGACGGCGGAGAGAAATCTCCGCCGTTTTCGTTTGGGCTGACGTGGAATATTATGCACCTGCCATGTCGCGACGTCTTGAGGGGCCAGGGTCCGTGCACCATATCTGGCCTGAACAGGATCCGGCTCGAATGGGCGGGTCCGTCACCGCAATCTGATCCGGTGCCGCAAAGCGGGCCGGTGATGGAAGGAGACAAATATGAACCTCGAGAAATACTCCGAGCGCGTGCGCGGCTTTATCCAGTCCGCGCAGACGATGGCGCTCTCCCGGAACCACCAGCAATTCACTCCCGAACACATTCTGAAAGTCCTCGTCGACGATGACGAGGGCCTGGCCGCGTCGCTGATCGAGCGTGCCGGCGGCAATGTCCGCGACGTCAAGCTCGGCGTCGAGACGGCGCTCGAGGCGATGCCCAAGGTGGAGGGTGGCAATGGCCAGCTCTATCTGGCGCAGCCGCTGGCCAAGGTGTTCTCGACCGCCGAGGACCTGGCCAAGAAGGCCGGTGACAGCTTTGTCACCGTCGAGCGGCTGCTGCAGGCGCTTGCCATGGAAAAATCGGCAAAGACGGCCGAAATCCTGGCCAAGGCCGGTGTCACCGCACAGGCGCTGAACCAGGTCATCAACGACGTCCGCAAGGGCCGCACCGCCGATTCGGCGAGTGCCGAACAAGGCTATGACGCGCTGAAGAAATATGCGCGCGACCTCACTGCGGACGCACGCGCGGGCAAGCTCGATCCGGTCATCGGCCGCGACGACGAGATCCGCCGCACCATCCAGGTGCTGTCGCGCCGCACCAAGAACAACCCGGTGCTGATCGGCGAGCCGGGCGTCGGCAAGACGGCCATCGCCGAAGGCCTGGCGCTGCGTATCGTCAATGGCGACGTGCCGGAATCGCTGAAGGACAAGCAGCTGATGGCGCTCGACATGGGCGCGTTGATCGCTGGCGCCAAATATCGCGGCGAGTTCGAGGAGCGGCTGAAGGCCGTGCTCTCCGAAGTCACCTCGGCAAGCGGCAACATCATCCTGTTCATCGACGAGATGCACACGCTGGTCGGTGCCGGCAAGGCGGACGGCGCCATGGATGCGTCGAACCTTCTGAAACCGGCCCTGGCGCGCGGCGAACTGCACTGCGTCGGCGCCACCACGCTCGATGAATACAGGAAGCATGTCGAGAAGGATGCCGCACTCGCCCGCCGCTTCCAGCCGGTCTTCGTCGACGAGCCGACGGTGGAGGACACGGTCTCGATCCTGCGCGGCCTGAAGGAGAAATATGAGCAGCACCACAAGGTGCGTATCTCCGATTCGGCGCTGGTGGCGGCGGCGACGCTGTCCAACCGCTACATTGCCGACCGCTTCCTGCCTGACAAGGCGATCGACCTCGTCGACGAAGCCGCCTCGCGGCTCAGGATGCAGGTCGATTCCAAGCCTGAGGCGCTGGATGAGATCGACCGCCGCATCATGCAGCTCAAGATCGAGCGGGAAGCGCTGAAGGTCGAGACGGACGAAGCCTCGAAGGACCGGCTCGCCCGGCTGGAAAAGGAACTTGTCGGCCTGGAGGAGGAATCGACCGAGATTACTTCGAAGTGGCAGGCCGAGAAGCAGAAGCTTGGGCTTGCCGCCGACTTGAAGAAGCAGCTCGACGAGGCGCGCAACGACCTTGCCATTGCCCAGCGCAAGGGTGAGTTCCAGCGCGCCGGGGAGCTTGCCTATGGCAAGATCCCGGAACTGGAAAAGAAGCTGAAAGAGGCCGAGGCCCAGGACGGCAAGGCCGGCATGGTCGAGGAAGTGGTCACGCCCGACCACGTCGCCCATATCGTGTCGCGCTGGACCGGCATTCCGGTCGACAAGATGCTGCAGGGCGAGCGCGACAAGCTGTTGCGCATGGAAGACGAGATCGGCAAGCGTGTCGTTGGCCAGGGCGAGGCGGTGCAGGCGGTTTCCAAGGCGGTGCGGCGCGCGCGTGCGGGCCTGCAGGATCCGAACCGGCCGATCGGCTCGTTCATGTTCCTTGGCCCGACCGGCGTCGGCAAAACGGAGCTCACCAAGGCTTTGGCCAACTTCCTGTTCGACGATGAGACGGCGCTGGTGCGCCTCGACATGTCCGAGTACATGGAGAAGCACTCCGTCGCCCGGCTGATCGGCGCGCCTCCCGGCTATGTCGGCTATGAGGAAGGCGGCGCGCTGACCGAAGCGGTGCGGCGCCGGCCCTATCAGGTCGTGCTGTTCGACGAGATCGAAAAGGCGCATCCCGATGTGTTCAACGTTCTGTTGCAGGTGCTCGATGACGGCCGGCTCACCGACGGGCAGGGCCGCACCGTCGATTTCCGCAACACGCTGATCATCATGACGTCCAACCTCGGCGCCGAATATCTGGTCAATCTCGGCGAGGACCAGGATGTCGATGCCGTGCGAGACGAAGTGATGGGCGTGGTCAGGGCATCGTTCCGGCCGGAGTTCCTCAATCGCGTCGACGAGGTGATCCTGTTCCACCGGCTGCGCCGCAAGGACATGGACCGTATCGTCGAGATCCAGCTCAAGCGGCTGGAGAGCCTGCTGACCGATCGTAAGATCACGCTGTCGCTGGATCCCGAGGCGATCGAGTGGCTGGCCGCCAAGGGTTACGACCCCGCTTATGGTGCGAGGCCACTGAAGCGGGTGATGCAGAAGGAACTGCAGGATCCGTTGGCGGAAAAGATCCTGCTCGGCGAGATCCTGGACGGCTCGACGGTCAAGGTCACGGCCGGTTCCGACCGGCTGAATTTCCGTTCCAAGCCGACGATCGTGGCGGCCGAGGCGGCGGCCTGATCGATGCATGTCGCCCAAAAGTGACCTCGCTTTTGGGACAACGACATGCACAAGACAAAGATCTGAAGCGCGCCGCGCTTTGGAGTGCCGCGCGTCCGTTCCGGATGCGCGGCGTTTTCTATGAGAAGTGGGGGGCAGGATTGACGCTGGACGATTACAACGGCTTCTGCGCCTCGCTGCCTGCAACGAACCACGTGGTGCAATGGGGCGGCGCCCATGTCTGGAAGGTCGGGACCAAGGTGTTTGCGATCGGTGGCTGGGATCAGGGCCAGCAGCTCTTCGTCACCTTCAAATGTTCCGACATTGCCTATGACGTGCTCAAGGAGCAGCCGGGCCTGCGGCCCGCACCCTATCTTGCCTCGCGCGGCATGAAGTGGATCCAGCGTCAGACAAGCCAGAGCATGGATGACGGTGCGCTGAAGGACTATCTGCGCGAGAGCCACCGCCTGGTTGCCCTGAAGCTGACGAAGCAGGCGCGCAAGGAATTGGGGCTTGGCGCAGGCTAGCCAATATTCCTCGAGGCGCCGGAAAACCGCCATCTTCATGCCCGGTTCATATCGGAACCATATGGTGGGTAACTGGTTTGCTGGCGAAGGGGTTCGCCGAACTGGACAATGCCGGGCGGCGGCACATACGGACCGGAGAGTTTCGCCACTATGCTGCGCACTATCTTCACCCTTTCGGCGCTTGTTGCGGGGCTAGTGTTTTCCAACGCGTTCGCCGCGCCGACGCGTGACGGCGCAGCCCAGCCTGCCCGCGCGGCCGGGAGCGGCGGCATTCTGCTTGCCCAGGACGGCAATCTCGATATTTATTACGATGCCAGGGGCAATCGGGTCATCGTCGACGCAGATACCGGCAAGGTGATCGCCATCCAGCCGCCGCAGACACGGCTTGACCGACGTGCGCTACGCCGCGAGACAAGACTGCGTCAACTAGGCCGTGTCCCCGCCGACGACGACCGCTACTATCTCGACGATCCCCAGGACATGGCCCGCTTCCGCCGCAAGCAGCTGGAAGAGGAAGGACGGGTCATTCCGCCGCCAGCCGATGAATATGATCCCGACAATAGCAATTCCGTCGATGCCTATCCGCCGGCGCCGCAGGACGACGGCAGTTACGACAACAATTATCCCGACGCGCCGCCGCCGGCAGAGCCGCGTACGATTCAGCGCCAGCCGCTGAACGAGGCGTCGATAGACCCCGTCCAGCCGGCAGTCCCGACGGAAGAGGCGGCGCCCTCCGACCAGGCGGCACTGCCGCCAAATGCTGGCGGCAAGACGTCGGTCGATCCGTCGCTTTCACTGGGCGCACGTCAGGATGTGGCAGCACTGCAGGTGCTGCTCGACCGGGGTGGGGCTTCGCCGGGCGTCATCGACGGGCGCTTCGGTTCGAATGTCGACAAGGCGCTGGCGGCCTACAACCAGATCAACGGCAGCAGCCTCAAATCGACCGATGCGGTCGGCATCCAGTCAGCACTCTCGCAATCCGGCGGCGACGCGTTCGCCAACTACACCATCACGGCGGAGGATGCAGCCGGTCCCTATGTCGCCTCCATCCCGGAAGACTACAGCCAGAAGGCGCAACTCGACCGCATGGGCTACACATCGGTGACCGAGGCGCTGGCCGAGCGCTTCCACATGGACGAGAACTATCTCAAGGCGCTCAATCCGGACGCCAACTTCAATCGTCCCGGCACGATCGTCAAGGTCGCGAATTTCGGCAGACTGGTCTCGACGCCGGTTGCCCGCATCGTTGCCGACAAGGGCAAGAAGGAAGTCTTCGCCTATGACGCGTCGGGCAAGCTGGTCGCGGCCTATCCCGCCACCATCGGCTCATCGGACACGCCGTCCCCGACCGGCATCCATGCCGTGTCGCGTGTCGCGCTCGATCCGAACTACACCTACAATCCCAACATCAACTTCAAGCAGGGCGAGAACAACAAGATCCTGACCATTCCGCCTGGGCCCAATGGTCCGGTCGGATCGGTGTGGATCGCCCTTGACAAGCCGACCTACGGTATCCACGGCACGCCGGAGCCGTCGAAGATCGGCAAGACCGAAAGCCATGGCTGCGTGCGGTTGACCAATTGGGACGCACGGGAGCTCGCCAAATTGGTCTCGCCGGGCGTGCCGGTGGAGTTCGTCGAATAGGGTATGTCGATAGTCAGGTGATGCCGGCCGCACTTCCGGTGTCCACGTACCCGAAAATACGCTCCGCTCCGGTTCTCAATATCAACCATTTTCGACTCGGCCTGACCTGAATCTCAACGCATCCCAAGTCAGCTTCGCCAAATTTCAACCAATGATCCTGCGCACCCACTTCAAATTCGGCGTTGCCGCATAGAGCAACTGCATCACCAGAATGAAGCCGACGCTCAGTAGCGGGGTGATCAGGCAAAGTGCGGCACCGACAGCCCACAGGATCTGCGCCTTGACGATGCGCAGGTAGACGGTGCGCTTCGTTTGCGCGTCGACATCCTCCGCGACAAAGCCGCTCTTCTCCGCATAACGCCAGCTGGCGAACAGCGTGATGCCGAGCATCAACAGGTTGAGCCAGTAAACCAGCACCGCGGTCTTGAACTCGAGGAAGTCGGCCAGAAGGTCGGTTGAGAACGGCAAGAGCGCGATGAAGGCGAGAAAGCAGAGGTTCAGCGTGGCCAGCCGTCTGTCGGATTTGGCGATCAAACCATGCTGCGCCTGCTGGCCGAACCAGAAGATGGTCAGGGTCAGGAAACTCAAGGCATAGGTGAGGAAGCGGGGCGCCAGTGCCGCGACCGCGGCGAGAAGATCGTGTTCGGAATGGATGGCCTCATGTACCGGCACCCTGATCTCGAGCACGATCAGGGTGAGTGCGATGGCGAACACGCCATCGGTGATACCGACGATACGGCCGCGCCCCTCAACCGATGCTTCGAGTGGACGCTTCATCGATTTCTCCCGCCTGCGGCTCTTGGGAAATCTAGCATGACTGCGGCGGTTTGCATCGGGGCAGATGCGATCCCTAGCAATATGGCTGGTTTCAAGGACAACAAGCTTCTGGCTGGTTGTTGCCGGCGCGTCGGCGGTCTAATCAGGGTGGCATGCATTCGCCCAATGAAGCCGCCGTTCCGCTGACCGCTCCGGTCGCGAACGGTACGTTCTGTCCGCAGTCGCAGCGCAGGTACGTGCTGATCGCGGCGATACTGGCTTCGGCGCTCGGCTTCATCGACGGTTCCATCCTGGCGATCGCCATGCCGGCGTTGCGCGCCGATCTTGGCGCCAGCCTGGCGCAAGCGCAGTGGATTTCCAATGCCTACGCGCTGACGCTCTCGGCGCTGATCCTCGCCGGCGGTGCCGCGGGCGACCGGTTCGGACTGCGCCGTGCGTTCGTGGCCGGCATTGGCCTGTTCGTCGCCACCTCGCTTGCCTGTGCGCTGGCGCCGAACGCTGTCGTGCTGATCGCGTTTCGCGCTCTCCAGGGCATCGGTGCCGCGATCATGGTGCCAGGCAGTCTCGCCATCATCGCCAAGGCCTATCCGAAGAAGGAACGCGGCCGCGCGATCGGCATCTGGGCGGCGGCCTCGGCGCTGACGACGGCGCTTGGCCCGGTGCTGGGCGGTTTCGTGCTTTCGACCTTCGGCAACGGCGTCTGGCGCGCCATCTTCGCCATCAATCTGCCGCTCGGGCTGGTTTCGATCTATCTGCTGTTGGCCAAGATCCCGGCGGACCAGTCAGCCGAAAAGCGCAGCCTGGACCTCGGCGGCGCTGGGCTCGCGACACTGGCCTTCGGATCGCTGGCCTACGGGCTGACGGCGATGAGCGCCGAGGGGGGCGGCCTGATGTCGGGCCCGGCGATCGTTGCCGGCGTGATGCTGCTTGTCGTCTTCATCCTCTACGAGCGCTGGCAGCGCGAGCCGATGATCGATCTCAGCCTGTTTCGCGTCAAGGCTTTCGCCGGCGCCAACCTGGCGACCTTCTTCCTCTATTTCGCGCTGTCTGCCAATTTGTTCTACCTGCCGATGCTCTTGATCGCCGGCTGGGGGCTGAGTTCGGCCGAGGTCGGTTTCATCTTCCTACCGCTGTCGGCTTTGATCGCGCTGCTGTCAGGGCCGGTCGGGCAGTGGTCGGACCGGATCGGCCCCCGCTTTCCGATCGCCGCCGGCAGTCTCGTCGTCGCCATCGCTTTTGCCGGCCTTGCGCTGTTTACCTATGCCGGCTTCCACAATTTCTGGACCGGCACCTTTCCGCTTATGGCGGTGATGGGGCTTGGCATGGCGCTGGTCGTGTCGCCGCTGTCGACAGCGATCATGACTTCGGTCGAGGATAAGGATACGGGTGCCGCGTCCGGCATCAACAACGCCGTCTCGCGCGTCGGCGGCCTGATCGCGGTGGCGGCGATGGGCTCGCTCGCCGCTTGGGTTTATGCGCTGGGCGTGGGCCACGCGTCCGGAATCCCCGGTTTCGGCGAGCCGCCGCCGGCCGGGCTTGCAGCGGATATCAATGCAATAAGGGTTGCCGCCGGCGATTCGGCTTTTGCGGCGGTTGCCGTGGTCACGGCGCTCCTTTGCCTGCTGTCGGCGATCGTCGCCTGGATTACGGTGCCTGGGCAAGCGTCGCCCTGGCCGGCGCAAACGGAGAATTCGCGCGACTGACTCAGCCTTCGATCTTGGCGCTGGCGACCTTCAGCGAATTGCCGTCTTCCTGTTTCAGCAGATCGTCGATGCGCTCGCGTTCGCGCTTGAAGGCGACGAGATCGTCGCCCTTCAGCACCTTGCCGACCGGCAGACGCACGCGCATCGAATCGACCTTGGTGCCGTTGACGATCAACTCGTAGTGCAGATGCGGACCGGTGGAGAGACCGGTCTGGCCGAGATAACCAATGACCTGGCCCTGGCGAACCCGAACGCCCGGCTCAATACCTTTGGCAAAGGCGCTCTGGTGATTGTAGGAGGTCTCGTAGCCGTTGGCATGGCGCAGGATGATCTGCTTGCCATAGCCGCCGGCCCAGCCCGCCTTCTCGACGACGCCATTGCCGGCGGCGATGATCGGCGATCCGATCGGGGCAGCCCAATCGGTGCCTGTGTGCATGCGGACATAGCCTAGGATAGGATGCTTGCGCGCACCAAAGCCGGAGGTGAATCTCCCGTTGGGCAGTGGGTTGCGCAGTAGAAACTGCTGGGCGCTCGATCCATCCTGGTCGAAATAGTCGATGCTGCCGTCCTGCATCTGGAAGCGGTAGAAATTGCGCGTCGTGCCGCCAAAGGTTGCCGAGACATAGAGAAGCTCGGAATTGTCCGACGTCTGGTCGTCGCCATCAGGCTGCGAGAACAGCACTTCGAGGCGATC
>NZ_JAPYKP010000047.1:15000-17500 GCF_037179725.1 Mesorhizobium sp. Cs1321R2N1
AATCCTGTCTGAAATTGGGGGGACCACCCTCCAAGCCTAAGTACTCGTGCATGACCGATAGCGAACTAGTACCGTGAGGGAAAGGTGAAAAGCACCCCGACAAGGGGAGTGAAAGAGTACCTGAAACCGATTGCCTACAAACAGTGGAAGCCCAAGGTTCGTCCTGGGTGACCACGTACCTTTTGTATAATGGGTCAGCGACTTAGTGTGACGAGCAAGCTTAAACCGCTAGGTGTAGGCGCAGCGAAAGCGAGTCTGAACAGGGCGTTCAGTTCGTCGCATTAGACCCGAAACCGAGTGATCTAGCCATGAGCAGGTTGAAGGTAAGGTAACACTTACTGGAGGACCGAACCCATAACTGTTGCAATAGTTCGGGATGACTTGTGGCTAGGGGTGAAAGGCCAATCAAACTCGGAAATAGCTGGTTCTCCGCGAAATCTATTTAGGTAGAGCGTCGACCGAATACCCCAGGGGGTAGAGCACTGGATGGGCTAGGGGTCCTCACCGGATTACCAAACCTAACCAAACTCCGAATACCTGGGAGTACTAGTCGGCAGACACACGGCGGGTGCTAACGTCCGTCGTGAAAAGGGAAACAACCCTGACCTACAGCTAAGGTCCCCAAGTTATGGCTAAGTGGGAAAGGATGTGAGGATCCCAAAACAACCAGGATGTTGGCTTAGAAGCAGCCATCATTTAAAGAAAGCGTAACAGCTCACTGGTCTAAATAAGGGTCTTTGCGCCGAAAATGTAACGGGGCTAAAGCCATACACCGAAGCTTAGGGTTTGGTCCGCAAGGGCCAAGCGGTAGCGGAGCGTTCTGTAAGCTGATGAAGCCATACCCGTGAGGGGTGGTGGAGGTATCAGAAGTGCGAATGCTGACATGAGTAACGTAAGGGGAGTGAGAGACTCCCCCGCCGAAAGACCAAGGGTTCCTGCTTAAAGCTAATCTGAGCAGGGTTAGCCGGCCCCTAAGACGAGGCGGAAACGCGTAGTCGATGGGAACCACGTTAATATTCGTGGGCTTGGAGGTAGTGACGGATCATTGAGGTAGTCCAATCTTATCGGATTGAACGGGCTGCTGCGTGGTTCCAGGAAATAGCTCCTCCTTATAAACCGTACCCGAAACCGACACTGGTGGTCTGGTAGAGTATACCAAGGCGCTTGAGAGAACTATGCTGAAGGAACTCGGCAAATTGCACGCGTAACTTCGGAAGAAGCGTGACCCTTTTCTACGCAAGTAGAGGAGGGTGGCACAGACCAGGGGGTAGCGACTGTTTATCAAAAACACAGGGCTCTGCGAAGTCGCAAGACGACGTATAGGGTCTGACGCCTGCCCGGTGCTGGAAGGTTAAGAGGAGGGGTGCAAGCTCTGAATCGAAGCCCCAGTAAACGGCGGCCGTAACTATAACGGTCCTAAGGTAGCGAAATTCCTTGTCGGGTAAGTTCCGACCTGCACGAATGGCGTAACGACTTCCCCGCTGTCTCCAGCATAGACTCAGTGAAATTGAATTCCCCGTGAAGATGCGGGGTTCCTGCGGTTAGACGGAAAGACCCCGTGCACCTTTACTATAGCTTTACATTGGCATTCGTAGTGGCATGTGTAGGATAGGTGGTAGGCTTTGAAACCTGGGCGCCAGCTCAGGTGGAGCCACCCTTGAAATACCACCCTTATTACTATGGATGTCTAACCGCGGCCCGTTATCCGGGTCCGGGACAATGTATGGTGGGTAGTTTGACTGGGGCGGTCGCCTCCTAAAGAGTAACGGAGGCGCGCGATGGTGGGCTCAGAACGGTCGGAAATCGTTCGCTGAGTGCAATGGCATAAGCCTGCCTGACTGCGAGACTGACAAGTCGAGCAGAGACGAAAGTCGGTCATAGTGATCCGGTGGTCCCGCGTGGAAGGGCCATCGCTCAACGGATAAAAGGTACGCCGGGGATAACAGGCTGATGACCCCCAAGAGTCCATATCGACGGGGTTGTTTGGCACCTCGATGTCGACTCATCGCATCCTGGGGCTGGAGCAGGTCCCAAGGGTATGGCTGTTCGCCATTTAAAGCGGTACGTGAGTTGGGTTCAGAACGTCGTGAGACAGTTCGGTCCCTATCTGCCGTGGGTGTAGGAATATTGAAAGGATCTGTCCCTAGTACGAGAGGACCGGGATGGACGGATCTCTGGTGGACCTGTTGTGGCGCCAGCCGCATAGCAGGGTAGCTATATCCGGACGGGATAACCGCTGAAGGCATCTAAGCGGGAAACCCACCTTAAAACGAGTATTCCCTGAGAACCGTGGAAGACGACCACGTTGATAGGCCGGGTGTGGAAGAGCGGCAACGCTTGAAGCTTACCGGTACTAATAGTTCGATCGGCTTGATCGTTCTCATTCCTAATATCCATTTGACGAAGTCAAATGGTTTGTTCTCACTCACGCTTGTTCCGCCCTTCGGGCGGCGCTACGTGGGTGCGGCGCATCGGCGCCGACGGTCGGTCGACCTTGCGA